>JAUVAR010000292.1 GCA_030591625.1 Candidatus Zixiibacteriota bacterium | reverse complement strand
GACGAGGTGATATAATGGCAACGGCAGAAAAACAAAAATCAAACGTAATCTTAGATTATATTCGCCCGCATAAAAAGATGCCTTCGGTATGGTGTCCGGGTTGTGGAAATGGTATTGTCATGACGGCAATCATTCGAGCAATCGACAAGCTTGGCTATAACAAAGATGAAGTCGCTATGATTTCTGGTATCGGCTGTTCAAGTCGTTTGCCGATTTATCTTGATTTCAGTGCTTTGCATACTGCGCATGGACGGGCTCTTTCCTTTGCAACTGGTGTGAAGTTTGCAAAACCAAAAATGAAAGTTATTGTTATTACCGGAGACGGTGATGCTCTTGCTATTGGTGGCAATCACTTTATTCATGCCTGTCGTCGCAATATTGATATAACAACGATTCTGATTAATAATCACATCTATGGCATGACCGGTGGACAGGGATCACCTACTACGCCATCAGATGCAATTTCTACAACGACACCGTTTGGTAATGTTGAAAAACATTTTGATCCATGTGGACTTGCTAAGGCAGCAGGTGCTTCGTTTGTGGGACGCACGACCGTTTATCATACTCCTCAGATGGAAAAGCTGATTATGGAAGCGCTGGAGCATAGAGGTTTCTCACTCGTTGAAGCGATTGCAAATTGTCATACTTACTATGGCCGTTTAAATCGTAAAGGTGATGCTGTCGCGATGATAAATTCGTTCAAGGAAAGAGCTATTCCGGTAGCTCGTGCCAAGAAACTTGAACAGGAAGAGCTTAAGGATAAAATTGTGATCGGTAAATTACATGTCGATGATAAAACAGAATTCTGTGATGAATACGACAAAGTTGTTAAAGCACAGAAGGGAGGCAACTAATTATGGGCGCACTCCTTGATAAAATAAAAATCCCTCAGGATAGATTTGAACTTCGTCTTTCCGGTTCGGGCGGTCAGGGTATGATCCTTGCCTCGGTTATACTTGGTGAGGCAATTGGTGGACAGGGTTCAAAGAATGTCTGTCAGAGTCAATCGTACGGTCCTGAAGCAAGAGGGGGAGCATCAAAATCTGATGTTGTTATCTCAGCCGATGAAATATTCTATCCGAAAGCAATGAAATTAGATCTGCTCCTTGCGATGACCCAGGAATCACTCGATAAGTATTTGCCTGACCTCAAAGAAGATGGCGCGCTTATTATTGATGAAACACTTGTGACAGAATTTCCTGATCGTAAATTTTTTGGGCTTCCGTTCACCAGGCTTGCCCGCGAAGAAGCTGGCCATGTGATGGTTGCTAACGTGATCGCACTTGCTGCTATCGCAGAACTTACCGGCTGTGTTGATAGAGAAGCACTTACTGCTTCTGTTCTTAATCGCGCTCCACGCGGAACAGAAGATAAGAATAGAAAAGCTATAGAAATTGGTTTCGCGGAAGCTGCCAAACTAAAAAATAAATAGGAGGGAGCGATGAGTAGAACACTGTTGATTATCAAACCAGATGCAACCGAGCGTGATATGGTCGGGCACATTGTTAGTCGTCTCGAAAAGGCAAGATATTCTGTTGTTGAGATGCGAATGATGAATCTAACGACTGAACAAGCTCGTGAGTTTTATGCCGTTCATGAAGGCAAACCATTTCTTGATGATCTGGTCGCATTTATGACTACCGGAAGAGTTGTACCAATGGTCCTTGAAAAAGAGAACGCAGTCTTGGACCTTCGGACTCTCGTTGGTGCTACAAATCCTGTCAATGCTGACTGTGGCACAATTCGCTATGAAATTGGCCGCAATATTGAAAAGAACTCAGTGCATGCATCAGATTCTGATGAGAATGCTGCGAAAGAAATAGCCTTCTTTTTTGATAAATAATTATTAAGGAAAAATGATCGACCGATATGAATCTTGAACTTGCATATGGAGCTGATAAAATCAATCTAAATATCTCTGATGATGTTAAGGTCGATCACTATTCACCTTCGACTGTTTTTGATTCATCCGATGCGATGAATTTCCTTGTACAGGCACAGCGTCATGGTCTTAGTAAAGTATTAGCTGCCAAGTCGCCTCTAATTGTTGTAAATGATGGGTACCGTACAACACCAACTGAGAAAATTCTCGATTGGCTGTTAATGGGGTATCCTTCGTTCTTGAATAATGCGAGATTCCTAATCGCTACGGGAACCCACCCGGAACCGACCGAAGAGCATCTCCGGAGCATTTTTGGTAAGCATCTTGAAAATGTTCGTTCACGATTGCATATTCATGATTGTCACGACCGGACAACAATGTCCGTTGCAGGAGTGGATCATTTTGGTGCGATGTTTTACATCAATAAGATGGTCGAAGCAAGTGAGAATGTTTGTGTTATTACATCTGTTGAGCCACATTATTTTGCTGGTTTAACAGGTGGACGGAAATCGTTGGTTCCCGGACTGGCTGATTTTGATACAATTGCTCGCAATCATAACCTGGCCAATTCACTTGATGCTGCCCCGCTAAAAATAGAGGGGAACCCGGTTGCTGAACATATGTCCGAAATGGCCGGCATGGCTGGAGCATCACGAATAATGTCGATTCAAGTTGTTACTGATCGAGAGGGTGAGATAGCAAGCACCCATGTTGGAGCTTTGGATAAGGCGTTTGATGAGGCATCAGAAGTAGCTTGTGCTTTGTATGAATGTAGTTCTGATAAACCTTACGATCTCTTTATGTGTGAAGTGGGACCACCGTTTGACAATAACCTCTATCAAGTTCAAAAAGCACTTGAGAACTGTCAAACTGCTGTTGTCGATGGTGGCGCCGCTGTTTTGCTTTCGACTTGTAATGAAGGTGTAGGGTCGCGCAGCTTTTTTGAGTTAGCTGATTATTGGGATAGTGATTCGAATGAACACAAAGAAGGGAAAACTGTCTTTGGGTCTCATAAACTTTCCCGAGTGAACGCGATGTCCAAACGAATTGATGTCAGATTAAAATCTGAACTTGATGATGATACTGTTCGCAAAGTGTTCTATGAACCTGTTGCGGACCTGCAAGAATATATAGATAAGAAAATAAATGACTCTACCGGCCATGGTCGGGTGGCGGTTGTACATGATGCCGCCAATACAGTCTTAACGTTATCATAGGTTGATACAATGAACCTCAGTCCGGGTCATTGGAGGAAACATGAATAAGAAGATAGCAGTAATCGGTGCCGGAAATGTTGGCGCAACTTGTGCCATGTATCTAGCTGAAGCGAATTTCGCTGATGTCGTATTGATCGACATTCTTGAGGGTGTCCCACAGGGTAAAGCTCTCGATCTCACTCAAGCTGGCCCAGTGCGTGGATACAACGCAATGGTGACCGGAAGCAACAATTACAAGGATATCAAAGGTGCCGACATTGTCATCATGACTGCCGGCCTCCCGCGAAAACCTGGGATGACTCGTGAAGATCTTTTGAACAAGAACGCATCGATCATTGGTGTGGCAGCTAAAAACATCAAGAAATATGCACCAAAGTCTATCGTTATCGTTGTTTCGAATCCGCTTGATCTGATGACTTATCATATGCAGAAAGAAACCGGATTCCCGAAAGAACGAGTCCTTGGACAAGCAGGCGTGCTTGATTCAATTCGTTTCCGCGCATTCATTTCGATGGAGCTTGGTGTTGCAATGACAGACACCCAGGCAATGGTCCT
>JAUVAR010000022.1 GCA_030591625.1 Candidatus Zixiibacteriota bacterium | reverse complement strand
CGGATTGCTGCTTTATTATGATATTTATTATTGAAGAGGCCTCGATGAGGCCTATTTTGCTACTATATTAAGTAATCTGCCCTTTACGAAGATTTTGCGCTTGATATCCTTACCATCGAGATGTTGTTGCACCTTTTCTGATGCAAAGGCAGCCTTTTCGACAACTTCCTGGCCATCATCGACCGAAACTTCAACAGTATCGCGAACTTTACCATTGATTTGGACCGCAATTGTGATCAAATCGCTGATTATAGCTTCAGGATCATACTCTGGCCAATTTGATTTGAATACCGAGCCAGACATTTCGCACATCAGCCATAATTCTTCCGCCAGATGTGGCGTCAATGGCGCAATCATCTGAATTGATTTCAAAACGATCTGATCATTCAACAAATCATTCTTAACTTCAGAAGGTTTATAGTCACGCAGCAATTCCATCAAGGCCGATATGCCGGTGTTAAAGTGTAGCCTGCCATAAGAATCAGAGACTTTCTTGATCGTTTGGTTTAACTTGACGTAGATATCGCGTTCATAACCGGACAAGCTATCAGGCTTAAAGTGATACTTTAAGTCGGAGTCGGTCTTTCTATAATGATCCGGTAATGGATATACTTTGTTAGCAGCAAATTTCGCAACCCCGGTGATACCGTCATCCGACCAGAGAACTCCCTTTTCTGACGGTGCCGTAAAGAACATCGCCAATCTCGAGACATCGACCCCGCGTTCTTCCATAACAGCGATCGGGGAGACAACATTTCCGAGTGATTTCGACATAACTACGCCGTCGCCATCAGTAACCATCCCATGATTAAAGAGCCTTGTAGCCGGTTCATCGCAGTCGAGCCAGCCGATATCATGCATGAATTTGGTGAAAAACCTAAAATAGAGCAAATGTCCGGTCGCATGAGTAATTCCGCCAACATACAGATCGACCGGCAACCATGCGTTCAGAGCTTCTTTCGAGAATGGCTCAAGATCATTGTGGGCATCGACATAACGCATATGATACCATGACGAACATACAAATGTATCCATTGTATCCGGATCACGCTCGGCCTCTCCCCCGCATTTTGGGCAGGTTGTGTTCATGAACTCGGGCACATCGGCGAGGGGTGATCTTCCCTTCGGGACAAAATCTTTAACTTTTGGCAATACCAACGGAAGGTCAGCATCATCAATCAAGACCTCTCCACACTTGGGGCAATGAACTATAGGAATCGGACAACCCCAGTAACGTTGACGCGAGAGTGACCAGTCTTTCAATTTGAAATTGACTCTTGAATGGCCGATTTTCTTTTCTTCGGCATATTTCGAGACAGCTTCGATTGCATCTTTGCCTATTTTGCCGTCGAATTGATCCGAATTGATCATCGCACCATACTCGGTGAATGCCTCCTGCAAGGATTTAGCATCTTGAGATTCAGCATTCTCATTTTTTATGACAACCTTGATTGGGATATCATATTTGTTTGCAAAGGCAAAATCACGTGTGTCATGGGCCGGGACTGCCATCACTGCACCTGTGCCATAACCTGCTAACACATAATCGGCTACCCATAGTTGTATCTTTTCACCATTGAACGGGTTAATCGCATATTTGCCGGTGAATACGCCGTCTTTGTCGTCAGTAATCGCAGCACGTTCAATATCAGTCCGCTTGGCTGCCTCTTTTTTGTATTCTTTGACTTTGGCTTTATGCTCGTCATCCATATCGAGTTGATCCAGGAGTTCTGCTTCCGGCGATATCGCCATGAATGTCACACCGTAGATTGTATCGGGACGGGTTGTAAATACAGGCAGAGGCTGGCCAGTTTCTTCGATAGTGAAATTAACTTCGAGACCATACGAACGGCCGATCCATTCTTTCTGCATCGCTTTGACATTGTCCGGCCAGTTGGGAAGTTTGTCCAGGTCATCAATCAGACGGTCGGCATAATCAGTGATTTTAAAATACCACTGCATCTGATCACGTTTTTCTATTTCGGTGCCACATCGTTCACAACAGCCATCTTTGACTTGTTCGTTGGCGAGCACAGTTTTATCCTCGGGGCACCAGTTTACAAAACCGCGTTTGCGATAGGCGAGCCCTTTCTTGAAAAGCTGCGCAAACATCCACTGCGTCCATTTGTAATAATCTGGAAGACAGGTGGTTACTTCGCGTGACCAATCGTACGAGATTCCAACTTTTTGAAGAGTCTCACGGCTGATGCCAACATTGTCCAGAGTCCAATCTTCAGGATGAATATTGCGACTGATAGCAGCTCGTTCGGCAGGCAACCCGAACGCATCCCATCCAAACGGATGAAGCACATCTTTGCCAAGCATCATTTGATAACGGGCGGCGGCATCACCGATGATATAGTTGCGGAAATGACCCATGTGGATATCACCCGACGGATATGCAAACATAACCAGCATGTAGAATTTATTTATTGGGTCGGGGATAGAGACAGCTTCGTATAGCTTATCGTCATTCCATTTGGATTGCCATTTCGATTCTATCGTTTTGAAATCGTATTTCTGTTTTGGTGTATCTTCGAACATTATTCTTCCACCTCGTATTCATTCTGTAGAACCGCCAAATTACTGCAATATAGAGAGTAAGGCAAGATTTTTGCGTAATCGACTCTCTCAATAGAGATTATTATATCAGAATAGCTTTCGAATCTTATTTAGGAGGTCAGTTCCAGCAGATAGAGAATTGGTGAAACGAGCTTTGTTCTGTTCGAGTCGAAAAGGATCATTACCTGTGATCTTTCGATTAATCGAGATGATCGAATCATAGGAATAGATCGGATAGCGACCTGTTGAAAGAGCTGTATCGGAACTATCTGGAAACTTCATAGTAACCCCAAATTTGTAACCAACTTCTCGGGCGATTTCTTGCACTTGATCGGAGACTCTTCCAAACGGGTATGATATAATATCAACTTCTTGACCTGTCAGGTCTGCAATAATATCTCGAGAACGAGTCATCTCTCCCCTGATTTGATCATCGGTTAAATGACTAAGCAGTAAATGCTCATGCGAATGAGACTGAAAGTCGATGCCAAGTTTTGACAGTGCCTTGATACTACCAGATGTCAGGTGAGCTGTCTTTCGCAGGAAGTAAGAATAATCCCAGCTATTGTCGCATCCAATATATTTAGTTGGTATAAAAACTGTTGGTACAATATTGTATTCATTGATAAGTCGAGTAAGAACTGTATCGAGATGCTCGTAACCGTCATCGAAAGTTATTGCAATATGATTGGGATGTGGTGTTGTTAGAGCATCATGTAGCGGGATGATTCTGTAACGGGATGTGAGAAGATTCTCGATCAGATTAAAGAAACGGCCCGGTCTGAAGTTAGTTACTCCAAAGGTCGGGCCGTTACATATTTTGTGGAACGCCAAAATACGCGAATAGTTTTTATTCGCAGTAACCGTTACCTGTTTGTTTTTAGCTAAACTTTTCATCAATGAATGTTTTGTCGGCTTGTCCGAGCATCGCTATTGCGATATTATCTTCATTGATTACTCTATTTGCAATATTTAAAACATCAGTTGGCGTTACACCGTCGATCATCTTAAAGATATCTTCAAGCGTCTGGAATTTCCCGATCAAAAGCTCCTGCCTGGCCATCCGGTTCATCCGGGCACCTGTAGATTCAAGCGACAGAGTGATCTGTCCCTTAAGCTGTGCTTTGATCTTATCCAATTGTATGTCAGAGACTTTGCGCCTTTTCATTTTGAGCATCTCTTTTAAGATAACATCGTACGCGAGTGCAACTTTTGTACCATCGGTGCCGACATAAGCTCCAAAGATTCCACAATCTCTGTGGAAATCATGGTAGGTCCAGACAGAATATGCGAGTCCGCGCTCTTCCCTGATTTTCTGGAATAGAACAGACGACATCCCACCACCAAGGAATGAATTGAGTAAAATTATCGGTCCACGGCCGCCGTCATTAAACCCGATCGAAGGAAAACCTATGCAAAGATGTGTCTGAGCATTTTTTGTTTCCTGGAATTTAGATCGTCTTGTTTTGATAGGTACAGGTGGAAGATATTCTTCAGATTGACCTTCACCAAAATCGAATTTCTCACGAACGATCTTTACTAATTTCGCATGTGAAACAGATCCACTTGCAGCAACAACTATATTCGGATAGCGATAATGCTTTTCCTGAAAGCTCTTGAGCTGTTTTCTGGTGACGGCCATCATGTTACTCTCGCTGCCCATAATTGGCTGACCAAGAGGATGTCCATCCCAGAATGTTTCCGAGAACAGGTCATGAATATGATCGGCCGGTGTATCCAAAGATTCTTTGATCTCTTCACAAATCACCAGACGTTCTTTTTTCATGTTGGGAGCAGTCATTTTCGGATGACAACTAATGTCAGCCAGAACATCCATAGCGATATCTAAATGTTCGTCGAGAATTCTTGCCGTGTAACAGGTATGTTCACGCGATGTAAAACCATTTAATGCGCCGCCTATAGATTCAAGTGAATCGGCGATCTCACGCGATGATCTTTTATCGGTTCCTTTGAACACCATGTGTTCAACGAAATGTGACAGACCATTATCTTTAGCCGACTCATTTCTTGAGCCGACATCAATCCAGATTCCGATAGAAACAGAACGGACCGAGGGTATCGTTTGAGTGACCACCCGCAGTCCGTTTCTTAATGTCGTCTTTCGGCACTCCAGATCTTTTGGAATATGCCTTTTTGCCATGTCAGTTACCGCCTATCTGCGGTCCCTTCTTGGTCCACGATCACGACCACCGCCTCGGCCACCACCACGGCCACCGGAGCGTAAATTCTCGGGTGAATAACGATCTTCTTCACCTTCCGGTACAGGAGCACCTTCGTCAATGAGAACAGCTCGGCGAGAAAGTCTCACGCGGTCACCATCGATTCCGAGTACTTTGACTTTCATTTCATCGCCAAGTTTGCAAATATCTTCGACCTGACCAACACGGCCCATGTCGAGTTCAGAGATATGCACAAGGCCATCAGTCTTAGGTAAGATTTCCACAATCGCACCAAACTCGATTATACGAGTCACACGACCGAGATAGGTCTTCCCTGGCTCTGGGTCTTCTACAATGCCCTGAATGATTGCTACCGCAGCCTGTCCGGCTTGAGCATCAACACTTGCAACCAATACCTTGCCATCATCTTCGATATCAACTTTGGCACCGGTTTCTTCAACTATTGAACGATTCATTTTACCACCAGGTCCAATCACCTCACCGATCTTAGTCGGGTTGATGTAGAAACTGATAATTCTCGGAGCATGCTGCGAGAGTGATTCACGATGTGTACTGATAACAGCATTCATTTTATCTAAAATATGAAGACGAGCAACTTTTGCCTGTTCCAGTGCTTTGCGCATGACTTCGATATCGAGACCATCAATTTTGATGTCCATCTGAATAGCTGTAATGCCTTCATTGGTACCAGCAACTTTGAAGTCCATATCACCGAAATGATCTTCATCACCTAAGATGTCAGTAAGGATTCTTACTTCATCACCTTCCTGGATCAAGCCCATCGCAATACCTGCAACAGCAGTCTTGATCGGAACACCGGCGTCCATCATGGCGAGTGAACCAGCACAAACTGAGGCCATAGAAGATGAACCATTCGATTCCAATACTTCTGAAACAAGTCTAAGAGTGTACGGGAAATCTACATCAGACGGAATAACCGGCTGAAGTGCACGTTCGGCCAAAACACCATGACCAACTTCGCGACGTGATGTGCCACGAATAGGTCTTGCTTCACCAACACAGAATGGTGGGAAGTTGTAATGGAGCATATAGCTCTTGGTTGACTCACCGTCGAGTTCGTCAAGTCGCTGTTCATCCATCTTGGTACCAAGCGTAACAGCAACAAGTGCCTGAGTCTGACCACGTGTGAACAGAGCAGAACCATGAGCACGTGGGAGGAAACTAGTTTCTGGTGTAATCTCACGAACTTCATCAAGTTTACGACCATCGATACGCTGATTGTCCTTCAAGATCATGCTACGCATTGACTTGTTGTCGAGATCATGAAAAACATTTTTGATAGAACGGGCATCATCAGGATATTCTCCGGCGAGAGCTTCCAGAATTTCGTTTTGTAATGCTTTCTTAGCATTGCGACGACCTTCTTTGTCAGCAATTATATTAACTTCTTTGAGCTTGTCGCCAACTATTTCGGCTACCGCAGTTTTGATAGCATCGTCGATTGAAACAGGAGTATATTCAAATTTCTCCTTACCACACATACCACGCAGTTCTTCGATTTTAGCAATGATCTGCTTGATGTTGTCATGACCAAAAGCTAATGCATCAATAACATCTGCTTCAGAAACTTCAGTTCCACTACCTTCGACCATAGCGATACTATCAGCAGTACCAGCCATTGTGATACAAAGATCACATTCTTCCTGCTGGGCAAAGGTCGGGTTAATAATAAATTCACCGTCAATACGTCCAACTCTTGCACCTGCGACAGTTTTTTCAAACGGTACGTCAGAAATTGCAAGCGATGCACCTGTGCCAATCAGTGCGAGAATATCAGTGTCATTTTCTTTATCGTGTGAAACGATATAATTAATACACTGAGTTTCCGACTGAAAGTCATTCGGGAACAATGGTCTTATCGGACGGTCAATAATACGAGCCGAGATAATTTCTTTCTCGGAAGGGCGCGCTTCACGTTTGAAAAATCCACCTGGGATTTTTCCTGCGGCGTATGATTTCTCGCGATACTCAACTGTGAGTGGGAAGAAATCAAAACCAAGTTTTGGATCAGGACCTGAACAGACAGTCGAGATGACCATCGAGTCACCATACTGAACTGTACATGCACCATTCGCCTGCTTGGCAATTTTACCGCTTTCGATTATCATGGTGCGGCCACCAATTTCAAATTCTACTTTATGTGACATAAAATCTAGCTATCTCCTTTAGCGTCTCAAACCAAGACGTTTAATTACATCGCGATAACTTTCGATATCTCTAGTCTTGAGATAATCGAGCATACGACGACGTTGTCCCACCATTTTCAACAGTCCATGTCTGCTATGAAAATCTTTCTTGTGGTTTTTTAAGTGTCCGGTCAGATCTGTGATATGCTCGGTAAGAAGCGCAATCTGCACTTCCGGCGAGCCAGTATCAGTCTCGTGCAGCCGGTGTTTCGTGACCGTATCTGCTTTCTGCTGTTTCGTTACAGCCATTGTTTTTCTCCTTTATTACTTACTTGCAATATTTCTATCTTATCTTTTTCTATTTGATTGATTAGTGCTTCTTGGGAATCAAACTTCCGGTTTTCACGCACAAATCGTGTAGGGTAAACTATTATTTCTTCATCGTAAACATCCTGGTCAAAGTCAAAAAGGTTTGCTTCGACCGTAATCCTCTGGGTCGGATTGAAATGATTCTGCCCGATAAACATCATGCCATCACGTTCTAATCCTGCCACTTCGGCCCAGCATGCATATACACCCTGGGGTGGTAATAGCTTGCGTGGACTATATTTAACATTCGCAGTCGGATAACCGAGCTTGCGACCAAGTCCGATTCCACGTTCAACTTTTCCATAGATAGCGTAATAATGTCCGAGCAGTTCAAGTGCTTCATTATATGAACCATCAGCTATCGTCTTACGAATCCTTGTCGATGAAACAGTACTTCCGTTTTTAAATACAGGCTCAACAACATCGACATCAAATCCGTATTTTCGTCCAAGCACTTGCAGGGCAGGAATTGAGCCTTCTCTGTCTTTTCCAAACCCATGGTCATACCCAACGATCAATTTCTTCACACCGATACGATCAACCAGAATTGAACTAACAAATTCTTCTGCACTTAGATTCATAAGCTTTTCGTTAAATTCAAGAACCAGTACTTTGCCATCAAAGAAATCAGGTACAAATTGTTCCTTTTCTTCGATTGAAGTCAATAACATTGGTACATTGTCCGGCCTCACCACAACTTTTGGATGTGGATTAAAAGTAACCAGAACTGAATCAAGTCCGCCAACTTTGCACGCATCTTTGACCCGACGAAATATTTCCTGATGACCCCGGTGAATACCATCAAATGTTCCGACAGTAACAATTGCACCCTTCTCAGAAGGCGCGGGGAAAGCGGCGAGTGATCTAATGAACTGCGCCGTCATGCGATCACCCTCTCATAATTGAATATTTTATCCTGCAAAGTCGGGCAAACAGTTTTTGAATCGACATCTGCCGTTCCAACCGCCAGCACTGAACCGTTTTGATCTTTGATCAGAATGTTTTCACCGGCCAGAAATATTCCATCTACATCCTGGATGACAGAACCTGTTAGTGCGACTCCATTTCGTACCAATGTGCTGACACGTTCATCAACCAACAAAGCCGCGAAATCAAGTGATTCATTCACAGACAATAATTTGTTCTCAAGGATCGATTCATCCGTGGAAGCTTCAAGCTGTTCGATTGTATGGGCAACACTGAGGTCGAAACGTCCTACCATTGTACGGGTAAGTCCAGAAAGATAAGCTCCACATCCGATCTTATCACCTATGTCAGCGGCAAGAGTTCGAATGTATGTGCCTTTGGAGCAGGAAACTGAAATTTTAATTTCTGTCTGTTCAAACTTTGTAAGTTCAATCGAATGAATTGTTATATCTCTGCTTGGACGATCAGTCTCCTGACCTTTTCGAGCGAGCTTGTAAAGCCTCTCTCCATCAACTTTCACTGCCGAATAAACAGGTACCTGTTGTAATTGCTGACCGACAAATTCTGTCAGTAACGTTTTAAGCTGTTCGTTTGTCATTTCGGGGACATTCGAGCGGATTTGATCGGGATCAAGTCCTTCGGCATCAAGAGTAGTTGAAGTCAGACCAAGTTCGATAGTGGCATCATAAGATTTATCACAGTCGGTAAGATATCGACTTATTTTTGTAGCCTTACCCAGACAGATAACCAAAAGTCCATCGGCCAGAGGATCAAGCGTACCAGTGTGTCCAACTGTGCGTTGTCCAAATATATTCCTAATGCGATCAACTGCATCGTGGCTTGTAATACCTTTCGGTTTATTAAGCAGAAGAATGCCGTTGTAACGGTTCTTACTCATTCTTCATCGCCTCACGGATTAACGACAACAGTTCAGTTCGGGCATCATCGAGCGACTTATTGATCGTGCAACCCGCAGCTTTAATATGTCCACCGCCACCAAAGTGCGCCGCGATATCGGCTACATTCACACCGTTTCTTGCACGGAGAGATACTTTTGTAGTCTTGCTATCCACTTCATTAAGCAAAGCGCCGACCAGAACTTCACCACTATAGAGAGTGTAATCAACCAGTCCTTCGGTGTCAGATGCTTTGGCCCCAGTTTCCGCCAATTGATTGCGAGTCAAGGTAAGCAGACAGAGTGAGTTATCGTCGTAAAATTCTATTTGATTGAGTACTTTTCCAAGTAATTTCATACTTGCAGCAGAGGCTGCAAAATAAGTGTTGTCGCAATTCGATCTTGGGTCTGCTCCTGCTTCAACAAGATCTGCGGCAGCGGCAAAAGTATGGGCATGACATGATTCGAATCTGAATCGACCGGTATCGGTCATAATTGCAACATAGAGAAGATTCGCTACCCGACGACTAATAGGCCAGCTAACAAACTTAAAAAAGTCATATAGCATTTCACCGACTGAAGATGCCTGGCCATCGATCCAATTATGATCTCCAAAGGAAGTTGAATCCTGATGATGATCTATATTTATAAGAGTCACACCCTCGTGAACAAAACGATTTGCTGTACCAAAACGTTCACGGGTGGGACATTCCAAAATCAACATCGTGTCATACGATTTAGGATCTGCGACACTTTCGGCGTGTACGATATTTTCGATTCCATCCAAAAATGAATATCGTTCAGGAATCACCGAATCACGAACCATAACAACAGTTTTACCGATTGACTCAAGATAGTCAGTTACTGCAAGCTGAGTTCCGAGAGCATCACCATCTGGATTTATATGCGAAACAACAATGATACGAGATGCCTTATCTATCGCGTTTTTGATATCAGACATCAAGTCAGTAGAGTTAATGTTATGTTTCACTTCAGTTTTCATCTCGTTTAATCTCATTTAGCAGAGCTTCAATACGAACACCCTGTTCAACCGACTCATCATATTCGAACATCAATTCAGGTATATGGCGCATTCTTAAAAGTTTGCCGACCTTTGACCTGATCTGTTTTCTTCTTGCGTACAAATAGTTTGCCACTCTCACCCGATCATGATCTGATCCAAGAAAAGAATAGAAGACTTTTGCAGTACGCAGGTCTTTTGTCAGGCGCACTGATGTAAAGGTTGTTACTCCCCCGCCCAATTCTATCAATTCATTATCAAGAAGTTCAGAGATGTCACGCAGCATTTGTTGATTAAGCCTGTCGGCACGGCGGAATTGTCGCATTTTCTTAGTTCCGAACTAATCGAGAGTTCGTGCAGTCTCCACCAGTTCATACGCTTCAATATTATCTCCAACCTTTATATCGTTGAAATTCTCGATTCCAATACCACACTCAAAACCTTCTTTAACCTCTCTTGCATCATCTTTGAACCGTCTGAGAGAGGAAATGTTTCCTTTATAAATCTCTTTGCCATCTCTGGTCAGTCTGACCATATCATTTCGCATGATACGTCCTTCTTTGACATGGGAACCAGCAATAAGTCCAATTTTGGGAACCTTGAAAATATCTCGAACTTCTGCCATTCCGACAAAACGCTCTGAGATTTCAGGTGAAAGAAGTCCTTCAAGTGCTTGTTTAACATCATTTTCAGCTTCGTAAATGATATCATATCTGCGTATATCAACTGTTTCTTTTCGGGCAACTTCGCGAGCTCTCGTATCAGGTCCTACCTGGAAGCCTATGATGATTGCATCCGAAGCTGCAGCCAGCATAACGTCTGACTCAGTTATCGCACCAACGCCACGACGAATAATATTCGTCTTGACTTCATCGGTCGCGATTTTACCAAGAGTATCTGACAATACTTCGACAGAACCATCAACATCTCCCTTGATAATCAGACGTACTTCCTTAACATGACCTTCCTGAATCTGAGTGAATATCTTCTCAAGCGATACAGGCGCGTGTGAACGACGGTACTCATGTTCGCGTTTGATCTGGCTTCGCGATACTGTGATTTCTCTAGCTTCCTGTTCGTTTTGAACACCTAAGAAACTATCACCGGCTTGCGGAACTCCGTTAAGCCCGGTAATCTGGGCAGGAGTTGACGGTCCAACCGATTCGATCTTCTTACCAGCATCATTAGTTAGGGTACGAATACGTCCCGAGAAAATACCTGCTACAATAGAATCACCAATCTTGGAGGTGCCTCTTTGAACCAGCACAGTTGCTACCGGTCCACGACCTTTTTCAAGATGAGAATCAACAACGACTCCCTGTCCACGAATAGTTGGATCAGCTTTTAGTTCCAACATGTCGGATTGAAGAATAATCATATCCAAAAGCTTCTCAATGCCTTCACCCGTCTTAGCCGAAAAGCCTACTGTGATAGTGCTACCACCCCATTGTTCAGGATTAAGATTTTTTCCGGCCATCTGAGCCATAACTTCATCCGGGTTAGCATTTGGCTTGTCAATTTTTGAAAGGCCTACAATAATAGGAACATTGGCAGCTCGAGCATGATCAATAGCTTCAGAAGTCTGCGGTTTGAGACCTTCATCGGAAGCTACTACAACTACGACGATATCCGTTATTTGTGAACCACGGGCACGCATGGCAGTAAATGCCTCGTGACCCGGTGTATCAAGAAAGATAATTCTGTTTTCTTTATGAATGATTTCATAAGCACCAATATGCTGGGTAATCGCACCAGCTTCACCACTGACTACATTAGTTTTCCTAACATAATCAAGAAGCGAAGTCTTTCCATGATCGACATGACCCATAACAGTCACAACAGGTGCCCTCTTGACCATATTTTCAGTAACTTCTATCTCGCGGACAACTTCGCCGACTTCCTCGACGATTTCCACCTTAAATTCAAATTCATCCGCAACCATCTCGATAGTATCCATATCAAGACGCTGGTTCATTGTTGCCATCATGCCGAGTTCAAAAAGTTTACTGATGAGTTCAGCCGGCTTCAAATCCATCTGGTTAGCCATCTCTTTTACCGAGATAAATTCACTAACTTTAATAATACGTGTGTATTTAGGCGCAGTGTCGTCACCTTCACCAGATTTGCGATATTTCTTCTTTGTTTTGGCTGCACTTAGATCGGCCATTGTGGCTTTGAAAGATTTTGTGACGGCGGTCGTATCGACCGAACGACGTTCTTTCTTTTTTCGTTTATCTTTACGTCGTTTCTTCTTTTCAACTTTGCGAGCAACTCCTGCAACAACACCAGTGCCGGTAACACGGACACCACCAACATCACCAGTTTTTCCTGCTTTAAGAGGAGGAGCCGAACTGGTACGAGGGGCGCTGCTGGTACCTGCAGGCCTCGGTCTTGAGTGCTGCTGAGGTGGTCGTTTCCTCGATGCTTGCTTCTTCTGCTCCATATCCTGACGAGCAGCTTTTTTCTCTTCCGTGAACTTCTTATTTATGGCATAGATCATCTCAGGAGTCGCCACAGACATGTGGGATTTCAGTTCAAATCCGAGCTCCTTAAGTATTGCCACAAGCGCTTGCGATGAAACGCTAAAGTCACGTGATATTTCATATATTCTTCTAGTTTTAACTGCCATACGCGGTCACTTCCTTACCTGTTCTGTCCATAGAGGATCAGTAAGGCGAACATTTATTTCGCTTCCTCGTCATCTTCTATCTCATTATCTACACTTGGTGCGTCCACTTCTCGAACGTCATCAACTTCTGTAACAAATTCTTCGTCTTCCTCAAAAACATCGGATGCTTCCAATTTATCAGGCTTGACTTCTACTTCTACAGCTTTCATCTCAGCCAACTTCTTATCGTATTCTTCTTCAAGCTTAGCTACAGTCTCTTTAGCTCTATCTAAAAGCTGCTCGGAAGTTTTAGGTCCGAGACCTTCAATGCCTGTTAGAGTTTCAAGCTCTGTACGAGCCAGTCTCTGCACTGAGTTAATATCAGCTTCAATAAGTCTGTCTCTGAGTTTTGCACCAACACCATCAAGCTGTCCAATAGGAACAAGCAACTCTGCTTCTCTCTTCGCAGCGAGGTTGTGCTCAGTCTCAGAAAGGATATTCACTTTCCAACCGGTTAGCTTAGACGCCAACCGAGCATTCTGTCCATTACGTCCAATTGCAAGTGACAGTTTATCATCTTCGACAACAACAGTCATTTTCTGGTCAAGATCAAACATGTCAACATGAACAACCTTAGCCGGAGCAAGTGCTCTTGTCACAAAAAGTTCGGGACTTGAAGAAAAAGGTACAATATCAATTCGCTCATTCGCTAATTCACGAACAATCGCCTGAACACGAACACCCTTGATACCAACACAGGCACCAACCGGATCGATACGTTCATCGGATGAATAAACCGCAATCTTGGCACGTTCACCCGGCTCACGAGCGATAGCTCTGAGTTCGATAATCCGCTCATAAATTTCTGGTACTTCGAGAGCAAACAAAGCCTTCAGGAAGTCATTACTTATACGCGACAGAATAATCTGTGGACCACGAGGTGTAGAAAGTACGTCCTGAATATATGCTCTTATACGATCACCCTGGCGGAACTTCTCACGAGGTATCTGTTCCTTGGGAGGAAGTATCGCTTCGGCTCGTCCAAGGTTCACAACGACAACACCCTTATCGACCTGCTGGACAACACCAGAAACGATAGAGCCAACCTTATCGATAAACTCATTGAAAATTCTTTCATGCTCAGCATCACGAATTTTTTGAATCAGTATCTGCTTGGCCGATGCAATAGCATTGCGACCGAATTCCGTTTCGTAATCAAGATAGAGATCAATGTCATCACCCATCTCAGCAGACTTATCGATTTCTTTCGCCTCAACGATAGTCATCTCGATATTACGATCGGTGACTTCTTCGACAACCTTCTTGGTCACCATCATCAACATTTCGTTATTTTTTTTATCGAAGCGGAACGAGATGTTGTCAGTAAACTCGTACTTCTTCTTGGCTGCCGCCATCAAAGCCGCCTCAAGCGTTTCGACCACCGAGTCGAACTCAATGTTCTTTTCTCTCGCAATAAGGGTCATCGCTTCGATCATATCATATGCCATGTCCGCACTTCTCCATCAAAAGACAATTTTTGCATTTTCAATTTCTTCAAGCGCAATACTGATCTCACCGTCATCGGTTTTGAACAACACCTGCGCATCAACCGCCGAGACAACCTCAGCTCTAAGCTTTTTTCTACCGTGATCAACAAACCGGACCGAGACTTTCTCTCCCGCTCTAAACCTAAAATCACGTTCGGTCGTAAGCGGTCGTGTTAAGCCGGGTGATGACACCTCAAGGGTGTAACCATTCGGCAACAATTCGGTACCTTCAATCATATCACCTATCATTGTTGATAGTGCCGCACAACGATCAAGCGTCATACCATCAACACAATAAACAAAAACACGAAGTGTCACATTCGATTTATACGAAGACACAACGACTTCGGCCAGCTCACAACCCTCACGGTTCAGAACTTCTTCGGCCAGATCGGTAATTTTACTCTTCAGATCACTCATCAGTCCCTACTATAATTATAGAAAAGAGTGGGCACTAGCCCACTCTCGGAACTTAAGAAGATAAGGATATGCCTCATTTAAGGCAACTAAATTATGAGTCAGTTCAATCGGTTAGCCATCTTTTTGACAGCTTCAACAATATTTTCGACTTTTACAAGTTCCATATCCTTTTCAGACCGAGCCTTCAGCTCTACGTTGCCATCCTGCAACGACTTATCTCCAATAGTGATCCTAATAGGCAGTCCAATCAGATCAGCGTCATTAAATTTGACTCCAGCCCGTTCTTTGCGGTCATCATAAAGGACATCAATTCCCTCATCATTGAGCGCTTTGTAAATAGCCTCTGCTGTTTCAGCCTGTGCCTCTTTCTCAAGATTGATCGGAATGAGACAAACCAGATATGGCGCAATATTCTTAGGCCATATTATACCTTTATCATCATGGTATTTCTCAATTACAGCCTGCGGTGTTCTCGTGATGCCAATCCCGTAAGAGCCCATGATACAAGGCATTTCCTCGCCAGCTTCATTTAAGAATTTAGCTCCTAAGGCCTCAGAATATTTGGTCCCAAGCTGGAATGTGTTACCAAGTTCGATCCCTGATTTAGCGATCAACTTACTGCCATCAGCAGATTTATCACCCTTGCGAGCAAGCGTAATATCCATAACTTTGGTAGGATTGAAGTCGCGACCACAGTTCACATTGATGATATGCTTTCCATCTACATTTGCTCCAACAATGAAATTAGTCAGCTTGGTAACAAGTGGATCGACAATAATTTGTACATCTTTGAGACCAATCGGACCAGAATATCCAACCGGACCACCAGTATATTTCAAAATTTCTTCTTCTTTGGCCATCTCAAGTTCGACTGCTCCAACTGCATTTGATAGCTTGACCTCGTTGACATCCCGATCACCACGTACTAACGCAACAACAGGTTTACCGTCGGCCATGTATAAAATCGTTTTGGCAAGACGAGTCGATTTGACATCGAAGAACTTTTTGACTTCAAGAATAGTTGCAGCACCAGGTGTATCGACAGTCTCTAATTCTTTAAGTTCACTTTCGTTTTCAATTTCGGCCTTATCAACAAATACCGCTTTTTCAAGATTAGCCGCATAGCTTCCGTTTTCTGTTGTCAGAATTGTTTCTTCACCGGCGTTAGTATCAACGAGCAGCATAAATTCATGGGCAGCCTTTCCACCCATCGCACCAGTATCAGATTCAACTTTCTGTACCTCGATACCGGCCCGACTAAACGCCGCAAAATATGCATCAACCATTTTTTGATAGGAGATCGCGAATGATTCTTCGGTTGCATCAAATGTGTACGCATCTTTCATAATAAATTCACGACCGCGCATCAATCCAAAGCGAGGACGGATTTCATCTCTAAACTTCACTTGAATCTGATACAAATTCAAAGGCATCTGACGATAACTTTTCAATTCACCGGCTACAAGCGACGTGACAGATTCCTCGTGTGTTCCACATAGAACCATATCATGATCGTGACGATCTTTAAGGCGAATCTGTTCTTTCCCCATCGTGTCGTAACGACCAGACTGTTGCCAAACTTCGGCCGGACAGAGCACCGACATTGTGATTTCAAGTGCCCCGGCGCGGTTCATTTCCTCGCGGACGATGTTTGAGAATTTATCGATGACTCGTTGCATAAGTGGCAGATAAAGATAAATCCCACTGGCGAGTTTTCGGATAAAGCCACCACGCAGTAAAAGCTGATGCGAGACGAGTTCAGCATCGGACTGATTTTGTCTTAAGGTCGGTATATAAGTTTTGCTCCAGCGCATATTCAAGTCCTTGAATCACAAGTTGTTGTCTTAATCGTG
>JAUVAR010000185.1 GCA_030591625.1 Candidatus Zixiibacteriota bacterium | reverse complement strand
CTATGCACGAAAGAGATTTAGGAATAATTGATATATCTATTGGTTACAAGGTGAATTCCTCTTTTGTCGATTCAGCTCAGGAATTCTGGAACCGTGCAACACAATATTGGCAATCAGAAACTGGGAACAGTATTAACTTTGATATAGATGATGACTACATAATCGCTTCAAATGCAGAAGGCTTTACATTTGACCTCAGAAGAATGCTTAGCTATAAATCTCTTATTATTATAAATGACAACCCGTTCCCGGGTGCAATGTATTCACCAACATTTGTTTCTAATATATATAGAACAATTAATACAGGTGTGCCGGTTTGGATGACAGGCAGAGCCCAGGTTATGGGTGGGGAAGCCTTGCAGGCTCTATGGGACTGGAGTTATGTAGGGAGCTCAATAAGGGATGGTTTAGAGGAACTATTTGGGATTAGCAATATGGTATATTCTGGGTGGGAGTATCAGATTTACTATAACCAGAACAGGATCGAAGACTTTGTTGGTGCGACTGCAACCAACCCATCCGAGTGGCCTGATTTGGCAATCGATACTGCTTTGCTGCATCAACGCTATATGTGGAAAGACCATTATCCATGGATTGACACAATTGCTGCTCTTCCAGAAGTCAATTGGCTTGAAGCGACCGGTAGTGCCGAAGTCCTTTACAATTATAAATCACTCTATGGGACTGATCATTTCATGCTGGACACGAACTACAATTTTGAAGGAAAGGCTGTTGCGATCAGAAAGCAAACAGCTACGACCAGAACAAGCTACTGGATGTTTGCACCATACGGTCTCGAGGAATCGACAATGCAAACTGCGGTCAATTCTATGCTCAGTTATTTGTGGGAAGGCAGTCATTCCCCACCTGAGTATCCGGGTAATGTATTGATCAAGGGAGGGAACTAAAATGCGTTGTATCAAAGTTATATTTTGCCTCTTAGTGATTCTTGCAGGAACAATTTCCGCACGAACACCCATTGACCGTCAACAGACCACAAGTTCTCAAGGAATCTCTGCAACTCCTGCCTACTGCATTGCAGAACACAATGTTGGAAAAATTGCGGTAGGAGTTACTAACACCGGAGCTATTGGTATTGATTACTCATCTTCTGGTAGTCAGGACTGCTTTACTGGAGAACAAGTTGCAGCGTGTGAATATCCCAAGGGATCGGGAGTTAGGTACCTTTTTGGTGGCGCTCTATGGATAGGTGGTATAATGACTTGGGATACTGTTGTATCTGTTGGTCAAGATGGTTGGACAGGCGGAGCTGAATTCCATCCCGATGAATCACCAATTGGAAATATGCGCTATCGTTCTACTACCGACCCATCATCGCCAGCGTATCAGGATGCTATATCTGAGCAAGACTATATCGCAGTTTATACAGACACATTTACAGGAGGCATACAAGGCTTAACAATTGATGCAATTGCTCGGCGGGCTCACTACCCACTTCAGGTTGAAGTGACTTGTGAATCGTATATGTGGAGCTATCCAACAACCGAAGATTTCATAATACTCAACTATAGTATTAAGAATATTGGTAATTCGCCTTTAACCGAGATATTTATCGGTCAATACATAGATGGCGATGTACATCATACATCAAACATATTCGCTGGCTACACAGATGACATCTCAGGATTTATTGCCTCGTCTCCGAATCCACTTTTGCCAGCCAGTTGCCAGAACCCCGTTGATATGAATATTGCATGGATTGCAGACAACGATGGTGACCTCCTGTCCCAACCGGGGTGGGAGGCTCCTAATGTAACTGGCATGAGTATACTTGCAACTCCAAATCCTCAACAGAAAGTTTCATACAATTGGTGGGTTAGCAACGGAAATCCAGCACTCGACTACGGACCGATGACATACGATCATTATCGAGACTTTTCAACTGGTGGTACGGGTACACCTGAAGGTGATCGTAACAAGTACTGGCTGCTCAGCCGTGGTGAGGTAGATTTCGATCAGGTGTTTACAGCTTCTTTACCAGATGATGATCCAATTTGGATGCCAACTACTAATTCAGCTTTAGCACAAGATATATCCGACGGTTTTGACACAAGGTATCTTATTTCTGTTGGACCATTTGATATAAATCCAGGTGAGGCAATTCCATTAACACTCGCATTTGTTGCCGGCGAAGGAGTGCACACCGACCCTGACAACATCAGCAATCTACCAGTTGATCCGAATGCTTACTTCGAAGGTATCGATATGTCTGACCTGCAACTAAACAGAATGATAGCAGCACATGTTTATGATAACCCGGGAGTCGATACTGACTCAGATGGTTATGCCGGTGAGTTTACTGTATGCAATGAGGATACAATATTTATCACAGGTGATGGTGTACCGGACTTTCGTGCCTCGAATGCACCGGCTGCACCGGAAATTCATGTAGATGCTCTCCCCTCAGGTTTACGAGTTAGCTGGAATGCTTATGACGCTATAATATCACGCGATGTTATTTCGCAGGAGGAAGACTTCGAAGGATTTAATGTCCGTCTAACCCCGGGGACAAACATAGAAGAAATGGCAATAGTTGCATCTTATGATGTCGAAAATTTTTACAAGTACTTCTGGAACCCTTCATATGTCAACGCTGACAAGATTGGAGGCTGGGTGAGATCAGATATACGGTTCACACCCGAGGAACTCGTTTGCCTTTATGCTCCGTCAGGTTGTATTGATCCCACCTGGTCCCCGTTATCATATCGTCGCCTGGCTCCGTTCGTCATGCCTGAATTTCCTGATTCAATATTCTACTTTGAAACGATAGGCTGTAATAACTCTACATTCGGATGGGACACAGGAATCAGGAAAGTATATCCGCTATCTCCAAAACCTCTCTGGAGAGACCCATCAATGGTGCCATCTGATTCGATTCCAATTTATCTAACTGATGTAGGAAAGTTCAAATACTACGAATATCATTACACAGCCTCGAACTTGCTCCCTAATCAGGAATATACTATTGCTGTTACATCGTTCGACTACGGTTCGATGGTGGCAAATGCGTGGCCCCTGGAATCACCAATTGAGCAATCAGTTGCTTCTGTGACAACCCTCGCCGGCAAAGCAAGTTGCTGCATGAACAAGACAGGTAATATAGATGGTGACCCATTAGATCAGGTTGATATTTCTGATTTAACAAGGATGATCGACTTTCTCTTTATCAACATGACACCTCTCGCCTGTATTGATGAAGCCAATATTGATGGTGATCCGAATGGCATGATTGATATTGGTGATTTGACATTACTGATTGATCATCTCTTTATCTCAGGTAACAGGTTACCTGAATGTTCGTTGTGATAAAAGCTGCAAGTGCTTGACTGCACATCAACGACTTGTAGTTTGGCATTGGAATAAATTATATTCGGCACCCCCTCAGCCTAAGAATAATTTCAGGAGGGATAAAGTGGAATGTACCAACAATATCAATGTCAGTAAATATTACATTTGTGTTGCGACAGTTGTATTGATTCTATGTCTGGTAATATCACCCGTTACAAGAGCCGAAATTGATTGTGGTGGTTTAGCAGCTATGGGATGTTGCTGTGAGGGCACAGTTGGTAATGTTGATTGCTCTTTTGATAATATTGTCGATATCAGTGACCTGACGAGGATGATAGATTATCTTTTTATATCAAACGCCCCATTGCAAAACAGAGATGAAGCAAATATTGATCTTGACCCATCCGGCATGATTGATATCTACGATCTTACACTATTGATTTCACATCTTTTCATCGACGGCCAGCCTCTCCCCAACTGTCCGGGGCCATATAATACGCCACCGGATACAAGAATAACCAATTCTCTATCGGTCTCTTTTTCAACTTTCATCGATGGCACCGATCATAACAACCAATATCTTGGCGTGCCGCTAAGTTGGGAAGGAATTGATCTTGTCGATCACACTTATGATAATCCGACATTTGAATTTGAGTGGCGTTTGTATGGACCGTATCCTTCTTACGGTTACGATTCTTGGTTGGGTGGTCGGGGACCCGACACAACGTGGGAAAACCTGTACGATCAATTTATTAAAGCTGTATATTTAAGAAATACAGGTGAAGTTATTACCATAGGTGAAGGTAACAGTTTTGAGATTTGCGATACTTTGCCGGATATTTATAATCCAGGTCAACTACTTATAAGCTGTGATAATATTCTTGTAGATACTATCAAGTCTGCAAACTCGCACGGGTATCTTGATACAATTTTTGACATCAACAGCTTTGATTTTCAAAATAACCCACTTTACAATAAAATTGCTGTCTCCTCCTCTAATGTTGGCTCTAAATGGACTACTGCACTTAGTCACACTATTTACGATGCGTTCAATGATTACCCGACTGATACCACATCACAGATGCATTTCATATTCTGGATTCGTTCAAATGATCCAGCCGATCCGACCTTATTTGACCCGACCCCTGCATTTAATCATTTCACGATTATAAAACCGATGCACGAAAGAGATATTGGAATCGTTAACATAGAGATCGGGTATCATGTAAACTCATCATACGAAGACAGTACCCGTGCAT
The DNA here is from genome assembly GCA_030591625.1 of Candidatus Zixiibacteriota bacterium. Lineage (GTDB taxonomy): Bacteria > Zixibacteria > MSB-5A5 > GN15 > FEB-12. The sequence goes on along the minus strand of JAUVAR010000185.1, from coordinate 1,113 downwards.
ACTGGGCACGCACTATTCAAGCATGGGAGGCTGGAACAGGCATCGATATAAACTATGATGCTGATGATGACTATATTATGGCTGTTAATAGTCAGGGTTTCCAATTCGACCTGCAACAAATGCTCAGTTATAAATCTCTAATTTTCATAAATGACAACCCATTCCCTGGAGCAATGGGATCACCACAATTTGTATCTGAATTATTTAGAACAATCAATATAGGTGTGCCTGTTTGGATGACTGGACGAGCACAAGTTATAGGAGGAGAAGCTGCGGGTAACATGTTTGATTGGGGTACCATTCCATTAATTACACGCACCGGTTTAGAGGAGCTGTTTGGGATTAGCAATATTGTATATTCTGGGTGGGAGTTTCAGATTTACTACAACGCGAACAGAATCGAAGACTTTGTTGGTGCAACAGCAACCAACCCTTCTGAGTGGCCAGACCTGGCAATCGACACAGCTTTGCTTCATCAGAGATATATGTGGCAGGATCATTATCCATGGGTTGACACAATAGCTGCACTCCCCGAAGTAAATTGGCTTGAGCCAACAGGTGGAGCTGAAGTTCTCTACAATTATAAATCACTCTATGGGGCAGATCATTTTCTGCCACACCCGTTCTACAATTTTGAAGGAAAGGCTGTTGCGATAAGAAAGCAAACAGCTCTGACCAGAACAAGCTACTGGCTCTTTACTCCTTATGCTCTTGAGGAATCAACAATGCAAACTGCGGTCGATTCGATGCTCAATTATTTGTGGGATGGCAGGCCTGCTGAGTAAGGGAACAATAATGTACTCAATGAAATCTTTTGCTTTTCTGTTCATTGTTATCTTTGTTTCAACTGTGAACGCCAGAATTGTTTCAGAAAATACTGATACAACAACATTATCATCAATCGCTTCAATCAGGCCATCATTTTATAATGTAAATCATAATGTTGGACGTCTTGGAATGGCTATCAGTAATTCCGGGTTCATTGGCAAATCTGGTTACAGTGGTAATTTTGATTCATTTACAGGTGAATTACTCTCGCAGGGAGAATTCCCCAAAGGAAGCAGAGTCAGTTATATTTATGCCGGTGGAATTTGGGTTGGTGCAGTTAAGGGT
>JAUVAR010000221.1 GCA_030591625.1 Candidatus Zixiibacteriota bacterium | reverse complement strand
GATAACCAGTAAGATATTATTAGAATGAGAATGAACTCTTGAGACGTTGCAAAAAGATATTCGAAGATAAGCAGGTACAGCAGATGAACTATCTGATGCTGCATATCTGGCGGGCTTCATCTATATGAAAGCCTTAGGCTATACTATTTGATTTATGAATTTGCAAAAATAACAAATTGAGTTTAAGGAAAACTAAAATGTCTAAGAATAGAAAAAAGATTATCATCATGGGTGCCGCTGGACGCGACTTCCATAATTTCAATACGCTCTATCGGGGCAACAAAGGTATCGAAGTTGTTGCGTTCACAGCAACTCAGATTCCTGATATCGATGGACGTAAATATCCGAAGTCGTTAGCCGGCGATTTGTATCCAAAAGGGATTCCGATTTATGATGAATCAGAACTTTTGAAGCTGATCAAGAAACATGATATCGAAGAAGTTGTCTTCTCGTACTCAGATGTTCCTTATCAGTTCGTAATGGAAAAAGCTGCAATGGTAATGGCTGCCGGTGCACGTTTTGCACTCGAAGGTGGCGATCCGACTATGATCAAGTCAACTAAGCCAGTTGTTGCAGTTCTTGCTGCTCGTACGGGTTGTGGCAAATCACAGACAACTCGTAGAGTTGCCGAAATCCTTCAGGCGATGGGTAAGAAAGTTGTCGCGATTCGTCATCCAATGCCATACGGTGATCTGGCCAAACAGGCCTGTCAGCGTTTTGGTAAACTTTCCGATCTTGATAAGCACAAATGCACAATCGAAGAACGTGAAGAGTATGAACCACATATCGTCTCAGGTGTGACAATTTACGCCGGTGTCGATTATGAAATGATTATTCGTGAAGCAGAAAAAGAAGCTGACATTATCCTTTGGGATGGTGGCAACAACGATATGTCTTTCTACAAGGCTGATATTACTATCACCGTTGTTGATCCCCATCGTGTTGGACATGAACTGACATATTATCCGGGACAGAACAATCTGTTACTTGCAGATATAATTGTAATTAACAAGATCGACTCAGCCGATCACGACGATGTTGCTCAACTCAGAGCTAATATTGCTGCCTACAATCCAGATGCTACTGTCGTTGATGGTGCTTCTCCGATCCAGGTTGACAAACCTGAATTGATTCGTGGTAAGAGAGTCTTGGTTGTTGAAGATGGCCCAACTCTTACTCATGGTGAGATGGCCTACGGTGCAGGTGTTGTTGCGGCAGAGAAATATGGTGCGGCCGAACTGGTTGATCCGAGACCTTACACAGTCAAGTCTATCACTGAGACTTTTGAGAAATATCCTAACATTGGCGTTCTTTTGCCGGCAATGGGATATGGCGATAAGCAGGTGAAAGATTTGGAAACGACTATCAACAAGGTTAAGTGTGACACTGTTATTATTGGCACACCGATTGATCTTGGTCGTATTCTTAAGATTAAGAAGCCGTACACGAGAGTGTATTACTCCCTTCAGGAGATTGGCACTCCTAATCTGACAGAACTCCTTGGAGACGCATTTGGCGCAAAGAAAAAAGCTGCCAAACGCACAACGAAAAAGAAATAGTAGATTACTACGGGTCGGCTGAATTGTCGGCCCGTATGTTTAAATAGAGAAAAAAAGATGACCGTACCAAATTCCGGAAAAACAGCAGTAGTTGCTTTGGGTGGGAACGCTATAACCGTACCCGGCCAGGAAGATACGATTGCGAACCAGTTTGCCAATACCAGAAAGTCACTTGATGGTATTATCGATCTGGTGCGTGATGGTTATAATTTGGTTATTACGCATGGGAACGGTCCACAGGTTGGAAACAAGCTATTAAGAATTGAATCGGCACGAGGGCGTGCCCCGATTCTTCCGCTTGGAGTTTTAGTGGCCGACACCGAAGGTGGCATGGGTTACATGATTGAACAGTCGTTGCATAACAGACTAAAAGAAGAAAAGATTGATCGTCCAGTTGTAACTATCATCACCCAGATGCTGGTTAACAAGGATGACCCGGCAATCGATAACCCAACTAAGTATGTTGGTCAGTTTTATGATGAGGAAGAGGCTACAACATTTACCGAAACCCGCGGCTGGAAGATGAAAAAGGATTCGAACCGAGGATGGCGACGGGTTGTGCCTTCACCGAAACCGATTTGTGCAATCGAAGCAAAAACTATCAATCAACTTGTAAATTCCGGAACGATTGTAATTGCTGCAGGTGGTGGTGGTATTCCTGTCTTTGAAAATGAAAATGGTCTCCTTGATGGAATAGATGCAGTAATAGACAAAGATTATGCTTCGGCGGTTCTTGGTGCTGAGATTGGTGCCGAACTACTTTGTATTTTGACATCGGTTGACAAAGTATCTCTCAATTTTGGAAAAGAAAACCAACAAGATTTAGATGAATGTACAAGCAGCCAGATGCGAGAGTATCTTGAAGCTGGACATTTCCCGTATGGATCAATGGGGCCAAAAGTTTCTGCAGCTCTTAAATTTATTGAGGCTGGCGGTAAAGTTGTAACGATTAGTAATCTGGCCGATGCCCAAAAAGCGATGGCGGGTGAAGCTGGAACGAGGATTGTGGCAGGTTGATGATGTGCTCAATATCACAACAAACAATTGACGATATCCTCTCCGCAGGAAAGATATTTGAAGTCGGTGGAGCAGTACGTGATCGTATGCTTGATTTCAAGGCTCCCGTCAAAGATCGTGACTACTTAGTAACAGGCATACCATACGAATCATTATCGGATATTCTCAAGAAACATGGGCGTGTTGATTTGGTCGGACGCAGTTTTGGTGTCATAAAATTTACACAGTTCAGACATGATGAACAGTTTACGTTTGATATTACATTGCCTCGCAAAGAAATATCAACAGGCGATGGACATGGCGATTTCCTCGTAGATTTTGATCCGTCACTTCCAGTGGAAGAAGATTTGAAGCGTCGCGACTTTACGATCAATGCGATGGCTAAGGATTTGGACAGTGAGCTGCTAATTGATCCGCTCGGTGGTGAAGTAGATTTAAAAAATAAACAGATTCGGATGATCTCAAAAGAGTCGTTCAAAGAAGACCCGCTACGAATTGTGCGGGCGGTTCAGTTTGCATCGAGACTTGAATTTGAAATAGAAGAAAAAACGCTTAAAGCTCTTACTGAAAATATTGAACTTGTCAAGACAGTCTCACTTGAGAGAATTTCCGAAGAGTTACAGAAGATGTTGGTCTTGTCAAAACGTCCATCGGTCGGACTGAGACTAATGCAAAAGACAGGTCTTCTTGATCTGTTGTTGCCCGACCTTGCTGCGTGTGTTGGTGTTGATCAACCGGGTGGCTACCATAAGTACGATGTCTTTGAACATACGATGCATATTATCGATGAAGTCCAACCAATTTTACGACTAAGATTAGCTGCGATGTTCCACGATATCAACAAACCGCAGTGTAAACGAATCGTTGAAGGTGGTGCAACTTTCTATAGCCATGAAATTCATGGCTCGAAAACTGCCTCCCGTGTGCTAAAACATTATCGTTTCCCCCATGAAACGATCGACGATGTATGCACACTCGTTGAACGCCACATGTTTACAACGGATGTTACCGACAAAGGGTTGCGAAGACTCCTGCGTCGTATCGGAGACCCGTTAATATTTGAATTATTGGATCTTCGTCGTGCCGATGTTGTCGCGCAGGGGATGGGTGGAATCACCGATGATGTCGATCGCTTTGAAGCCGATATCCGTGCGGAGATTGATCGTAAGCCTCCATTGTCAGTTAGTGATCTTGCGATTGACGGCTATCGCATTATGAAAATGTTTAAGATTAAGGGCGGTCCTGTCATTGGCAGGATTTTGGATCATCTGATGGAAATGGTGCTTGATGATCCATCTCAAAATAATGAACTGACGCTTGAGACGTCAGCTCGTGAATACTATGAAAATGAAATGCAGAATGAAGATATTGAAAGCAACAAGGAAAGCGATCAATGAAAATCCACGAGTATCAGGCTAAACAGATATTCGCCGAAGCGGGGATTCCTGTCCCCGAAGGTGAAATAGCTCACACGCCTGCCGAGGTTCAGGAAATTGCCGAACGTTACAACAAACCTGTCATGGTTAAGGCACAGGTTCATGTTGGTGGACGAGGTAAAGCAGGTGGTGTGAAATACGCCGAGAATGTTGAAGCAGCCCGAGTGCTTGGTCAACAGATCATCGGAATGAAAATCAAAGAGCTGGAAGTCAAGAAAGTTCTTGTAACGGTAGCCGAAGATATTCTCTCAGAGGCATATCTCGGAATTATTCTTGACCGTTCCTCACAGCGACCGGTTATCATGGTTTCTGCAGCAGGCGGGATTGATATCGAAGAAGTCGCTGCTAAAACTCCTGAGAAAATATTCAAGCTCGCTGTTGATCCTCAAGTAGGACTTCGTGATTTTGAAGCACGCAAACTCGCATACAAACTTTATCGTGATATCGGGCAGGTCAGACAGGCTGCTGCTATTATTATGAAGCTCTACGATATTTACTGGAATGTTGATGCCTCACTGATTGAAATCAATCCGTTGATCACAACACCGGGTGGCAAGGTTATCGCTCTTGATGCCAAACTCAATGTTGATGACAATGCTTTGTATCGTCAGGCCAATATGGAAAAGATGCGTGACCTGGATGCCGAGGAGCCATCAGAAGTTCAGGCTCGTGAGGCTGATCTATCGTACGTTAAGCTCGATGGTAATATCGGTTGTATCGTAAACGGTGCCGGACTTGCCATGACAACAATGGATTTGATTAAGCGCTACGGTGGAGAGCCGGCCAACTTTTTAGATATTGGTGGTTCCTCCAATCCGCAGAAAGTTGTCAGCGCCATGCAGATAATTCTCTCGGATTCGAAAGTTAAATCAATTCTTATAAATATCTTTGGCGGTATCACCAGATGTGATGATGTTGCCAATGGGTTG
>JAUVAR010000018.1 GCA_030591625.1 Candidatus Zixiibacteriota bacterium | reverse complement strand
TGGGTTCGTGATATTCATAAAGTATGGTGTCGTTCAACCAATTCGACATTGGAATTCCGAGTTGAGACAAATGGTAATTGGGGGGATGAGATACATTCTGAGACGAACGGAATAGATGTCGCCTTTTACTTTGATGTTGATCGGGATGAGCAAACAGGTGATGTCTCGACTAATTTCAACAATGCTGACATCCCTATTGGTGATATTGGGGCAGAGTACAATGTTATAATTGGAAATCATGGTGATAGCCTCAGAATGTATTCTAACTTTTCAGATGAATGGGTTGGTCAACATGGCGGAGAAGGTTTCCCCTGGGGTGATCTTCCACCCGATACAAATATATTTGAAGTAGGTATTTACCTTAGTGAACTTGGAAACCCCTCTCAGAATATTGATATAGTTCTTGCCAATGTTCTTTGGCCATCGTTAATAGATTGGGCACCAAATAGCGGACATGTAACCTTCGATCTTCGTACATCAGGTACGTTCTATCCCTCTGCCGTTAGTGACGACAATCTGTTTTTTATTACGAACAAAGATTAATTCTCTCGTAGGTCAGGAGCTACCAGCCGATGGCTGCCTGCGCTCTTGACAATTATACTGGACACCCGATTTCTCGGGTGAGACTTTCCCATAAGTTTCATTGCTTTGTGAGGTCAGGTGACTCTGCCTAACCACAATTAGCGTTATTCTTGTAGGGCAGAACCATTTTCCATTGTTCGGTTCTGCATTTTTAGCGGCCCCTCCCGAATCGTCATACCCGTGAAAACGGGTATCCAGGGCCATTACAGACCTGTGTAGCAGGGATGTAAACAATTCTTTCAACATACATTTTTAATACTAGTTTGATGTTGATTGTGAAGAGTTCCAGATTAGTATGATGAATAGATTATTAACAAAAGCAAGCGTCCGTTCACCGGCTGACCGCACTTGATACCCTTATATGTCCAGACTCCACAAAGACCATCAAATCACTACAACGCACCTATTTTTTGCACGAGCAAAGCCAATTCGCTTTAACTGTATGAAACAAAAGCCGTTAATTATGGAGTCGGTTGATTTTGAGCTATTGGAACACCACATTTATTGCATTTACTTTTCAGCGTTCATTAAGAACCCACCATTCTGGTGGGGCACAGAAGAGATGCGACCTGTATGGGCTGGTAGAAGTTGGATTATTCTTGTAGGGCGGCTGCGCAATTCGGAGCCGCCATTAATGATTGAAAAGGGCTGCGGACAAGTTCAGGTCCGAAGACAGACCTTCCCTACAAGAGAAGAAAGCTACAAGCGGATAATGCTCGTTGGTCAAAGCCGACATAAAGGTGGGGTACAGAAGAGCATGATGATCCGAAAAGGGCTGCGGACAAGTTCAGGTCCGAAGACGCACCTGACCTACAAGAGAGGACTATAGATGTTGTACGGAAGAGTATTCTATTGGCAGAGGGGGAGAGGGGGATTGCCACGGGTTATAAAGAGATAACTTATCAAAGCTGTAAGGTCACCGATGTCAACTACCCCATCAAGAGAGCCATCGATGTTTGCTTCCGACTCACATTTTAATTTTATCGTTAAGTCAATAAAGAGATAAACTATCAACTGGGTCAGGTCACCAATATCAACTAAGTTGTTATCTTCGTAACCGACATTGCCAACCGAACCACGGCAGCAGGTTTGCATTATGTCAACATAACCATATTTGAACTGTGGTTTGAAAGTTGATGTCTCACCGGTCGAAAAATAGTTTCCGCGCTCAACCAGATTTACAAATGTTGTGGTTGAATCTACCATGACAAGATGAGCGGGGGTTCCTCCGGGATAGGATAAATATAGATGACCAAGCAGTCCGGTGCCCGGGCTGATGGGAGCCTCGTCGGCTTGAAATGCGAAGATCGTAATCGAGGTGTCATCTTCCACGAACCCTTTAAGACCAATCTGTTCGACTCGCCCTCCGACAAAAGAAAATGAGTCAATCTTCAGAAAGGTTGAATTGTGACGGAGAGTAACCTCGATAGCTGTGAGGTCTTGATCATTATAGAAATTTACTGGTATGATCGCCTGATTGGGTAAGACGGCATACACCGAATCGACCATAATTGAATCGGGCTGACCCGGATCAGGAATCATGACTCGGGCTTCGATACGGCTACCGATGGCAATGACTATTAGCATCAATGCCAAAGCTGTCAGAATATTTCTTTTCATATCTCCCCAAGTTAATAAAAACCGGGTTATAGCAGTAAATTATGAAGTATGTCTTTACTGGGATTCTGGAAGGTTCAACAATAAGCACGAAGTAAAGGCAATAGAATCCCGCAAATAGTTATTTCCATCCAAAATATAACAGAAAATCGAGATTTTGCAAGAAATCAGCCTGATTACAAGCATAAAAAACCAAATCCGACTGTTGAGAGTCGGATTTGGGGTACTACCACCTTGTCCTGAGTGGTACCGTGCAAGCCTGCCCGAGCAGGCTATTTTGTCTGGTGGCTCAATTGCCACAATATATATAGTTGGGCCAAAATGGAATAATTAGAATAATCCAAGGCCTGAATAGTCAGATAGTTTTGTTTAAAGCAAAATAGTTCAAACAGGTCTCTTGATTCAACCTGTCGCCGATACACAATAATAGCAGTATAAATTCGATCTGTCAACTGTTAATTCACCGAAGCGATCATAATAAGGACTGCTAAGCTCTATTTTGGTTATGCATCCTTAGTTAATATATCCTGTTAATATATCCTGTTGATATACCCGCTAACTTCGTGGAATTCTGGCTCAAATTTCTCCTTAACACGGCCAAAACTGAATCCGAGTTGTTCGTATAGTGCAACATGGCGAAGGTCAACATGACGCTGCTTTATAGCTTCTTTGATATTCATATATTGGACCTGACCATTGGTGAAGCCGGTGGCAGTCACACCGTGGATTCCTTCTAAAAGAAGGGCGACCGCGCTTGCTCCCGCCTCCATGCCAAAGTTGGCATCATAGGCGGAGCTGAAACCTGATCTGACGAGATGGCCGGGGGTGATATTTCGTATTTCCGGAATAAAATAGAGATCTTCTACAAACATACCCTGGGTATGCATGAATTCTTTAATTTCAGAATCGGCGGTAAGTCGTTTTGTAAGTTCCTGGGTTACGAATTTTCCGGCACCGGCAAGTTTACGATGACCGAATGAGTCGAGTCCGGCGGAGTCATCATAGATTCCTTCACCTGATGCGTTTTTGAGACCTTCGGCCACGACGATTGTATATGTACCGGCATTAATGTCGCTTTCGACAATTCGTTTACAATAGACTTTTTTCATGTGGCGATAGAGTTCATCAAAATCGACCGGTACTTCGGGGATTAAGATTGCATCGGCTTCCCCGGCAACGCCACCACGAAAAGCTGTGTGACCGGCGTAGCGACCAAACACTTCGGTTACCATAATTCGGTTGTGGGTTCGTCCGGTAGTTTTCAGGTCACGTACAAAGAAGGCGATACGGTTGATTGTTGAGTCGCCCCCGACAGAGTATGGCATCAGGTCGAGGTCCATTGTTTTGGGAGCATGAACGCATTTAATTCCCTCATCATGCAGGTCGATTACAACTGATCCAGTGTCATCGCCACCACTAATGACAAGGCCACCAATTTCGAATTTAGCGAGACCCTTTTTGATACGTTCATATTTGTCTGTATCTGTGATTTTTGAAATCTTGACTCTTGAATGACCTGCTTCTGAACCGGCTAAGCCGATTGAAAAGGAGTCAACGCGGGAGGGAGAGAGCTCGACCAAGCGGTCAAGGTTGATCAGATTGTATAGTCCGGCGTAGCCGTTTGGAATAGCAAAAGCTTTTACTTTGTTACGTGAGGCCATTTGGGAGGCCCCTTTAACTACTGCGTTCAGGCCGCCACAATCGCCACCACTCGTAATGATCCCGATACTTTTCATAGGACATTGTCCTCCGGTAATATTCTGACCCGACTATTTTAGATCTTCGGGTTTAGTATAGTCAATTCAAGAATGCCTATTATAGGATGTAACTATGCCCGCGTCAACAGAAGCAGGATCTGTTTATTGGAAAGGCAACAATGTAGAGGAGGAAGTGTAGAGAAAGTCAGATTGTTTATTACTGTTTGTCGAACCGAGAAATACTAACGACATGGTCGCAGTTTAAACTATCGAATTCTACCCAGACTTTGTCTTGAGGCAGTAAATCCGAACATATCTGGTTTCTTTCGTAAGGGCTGTGAAACCTTAGTTGATTTTCAATTTCCAGATATACAGTTTCATCGGTAATGTCAATTACCATAGCAAGCACAATATTTTCCCCAACTGGCCGAAGCCATTAAAAAGATAAAAAAGTTAAGCGTCCGATTGCTCGTGGATTTGAGCATGATGAAAATTCAAGGTGTGTGAAAAGCTCGACTTTGCGGTATTTGATAATAGATAATGTCATACAGGCAATCTGTCAAGCGATTCTAAAAGAAAAACACTAAAACGAGACAATTTGGACAGAAAAAGTCCATGAAAAAACTATCTTGGGTATGATTTAGGGATTTAGCTTAAAATAGACCCTGATTGTAAACTAGTTTTGCAGCAATAGTTTGCAAGTCATTACATTATCGCGACTTGTGAAAAAAATAACAAAATACGGTAAAAAGTGTTGCATTTATGAGTTTGGAGGGTATAATTGATCCAATCGAAATCGAAAATTTTGGAGTAATTTCTGAATGTGGTGGAAAGCACTAATTTTTATCGGGATGTCTGGTATGATCGTCTTCAGTTTCACAACGATCGCACCGCAACAGCAGATAGGTGAGTCGAGCAGGATATTTTATTATCATATTCCACAGGCGTGGATATGTGTACTGGCGTTTATGGTCTCGATGATATTTTCGATCAAATATCTCAAGAACCGATCGTTCGAGGATGATGATCGGGCCGTGGTTGCGGCCAGTCTTGGATTTATCTTCTGTTTCCTTGCTACTATTACAGGCTCAATCTTTGCAAAAGTTACCTGGGGCGAATTTTGGAATTGGGATCCGAGAGAAACTTCGGTCTTTATTCTGTTACTAATCTATGGTGCTTATTTTGCCCTTAGAGGGGCGGTTGAAGTAGAAGAGAAGAAAGCGGCACTATCTGCCGTCTATTCGATATTTGCGTTTGTAACAGTTCCCTTTCTGATTTTTGTTGTACCTCGGATGGTGCCTTCGCTGCACCCGTCCGATTCAATTGTAGATCAGAATTTAAGATTCACGATGAGCCCAACAATTCGGATGATATTTTTCTCATCGCTGGCTTTATTTACAGGACTATTTGTTTGGATGTTTACATTAGGTCTCAGGGTACAAAAGATGATTCGTACCCAGATCGAAGAGGATTAGAATATGAATGACAATTATGTTGTAATGGCTGTGACGTTGGTGATTTGGTTTGGGTTGTTTATTTTTCTGTTTCAGTTAGACAGGAAAGTTAAGAAGCTTGAAGCAAGATCGAAATAATATTCGAAGGTTTGGTTCGGAATGAACCTGATCTGATACTTGAATGATATGAAATTTGAATAGACAGGCAGACTGTTTATAGTTGCTGTCTCAACTGGAGCATAACAATGGGATATGAAGTACCGGGAGAGCTTTTTATATGGCTCGCCTTAGTTTTTAATCTGCTGGCAGGTTTGGCGTTCTTCTTAGTTGCTAAGGGGAATGAATCTTTTAGTAATCTGGCTCATAGGGCATATCATCTGTTTACAGGTTTTGCGTTGGCGGCGGGTGCATATCTTTACTATCTGTTCTTCTCTCACAATTACGCTTTCAAATATGTCTTTGAGTACAATGAAAGAAGTCAGCCGTTTATTTATATCCTTTCTGGATTTTGGGGTGGACAAGAAGGAACTTATCTTCTCTGGTTGATAATGAACGCATTGTGCGGTTACCTGATAATCAAATGGGGCGCACAATATAAGAACTGGGCGATGGCTATTTTTTCGCTTATCAATCTTTTCTTCCTGCTTCTGATGATAAAGCTTTCTCCGTTTGCGTTGCTTCCTGAAGTTGCGATTGACGGGCTTGGTTTAAATCCGTTGTTACGTGATCCCTGGATGGTTATACATCCACCAATCATATTTATGGGTTATTCTATTGCGGCGGTTCCGTTCTGTATTGCGATGGCTGCATTGGCCCTCAATGATTATTCAACCTGGGTGAAGAGAATATTCCCCTGGGCTGCTGTCTGTGCATTAATGCTGGCGGCAGGTAATATTCTTGGTGGTTATTGGGCCTATAAGACTCTTGGTTGGGGTGGTTACTGGGCATGGGATCCAGTTGAGAATTCATCGTTTGTGCCGTGGGTGATTGCGGTAGCTCTGATACATGGTTTGATTATGGAACGTCGGTCGGGAGTGCTTCGCAAGACTAACATTCTTATGGCAAGTTTGTTATTTTTACTGGTAGTATATGGAACGTTTTTGACCCGAAGTGGTGTGCTGGCAGATTTTTCGGTGCATAGTTTTACTGATCTGGGTATCAATGGGTATCTCGTTGGGTTTATGGTATTGTTTACTGTCATTACGCTATTCTTCTTCTCTTTAAGAGCATCGAAGATCGAATCAAAACCGTTGGATTACAATTTCTTTGGGCGTGAATTTTTGCTCTTTACCGGCATGACAGTAATGTTTGTTTTTGGTATGATCGTGATGTTCTGGTCATCGTTGCCTTTGCTTTCCGGAATGTTTGGTGAGCCTCGTGCTGCTGACATAGCGACTTACAATTCGTTTGCAATACCTCTTTCAATCATAATGGCCTTCCTGTTGACTGTATCGCCACTGACAAATTTTGTCGGTTACAAGATGCCGGGTGGTGTTACTCGAGCAATGATAATCTTTGCGCTTGTTGGGGTTGTATCGTTTGGGATGTTTTACTTCTGGTTAGGTTCTGGGATCGCGGTATCGGTCATAAGCACAATAGTTGTCTCTGGTATGATTGTTTACATGCATAAGTCAGATACTCGTAAAGCTCTTATACCTGCCTTAGCCGCATTTTTTATTACAGTTGCGATTGCTCTTATGCTTGATGTCAAGAATCACCTCTTTGTCTTGTTCTTTGCAACTGCTGCTATGGCAATGGTCTCAAATTTTGTGTCACTGTTTGGTTTCCTCCCCGGACGTTGGAGACTTATGGGTGGTGAACTAACACACTTTGGATTCGGAATTATGTTAATCGGAGTGTTGGCTTCATCTGCGTTTACATCCAATGAAAAACTGGTAATTAACAAAGGCGAATCCGAGAGAGCCGGGCTTTATGGAATTGATGTCGAGTATGTCGGTATGGTTGGAGAGATACAGGAACCAAACAATGAGTTGATTTTGAATATTGATGATGGCAGTAGTACGGAAGAAGTACGACCACAGCTTTATTATTCTTCACGTATGGACGGAATTATGCGCAAGCCGTATGTATTCCGATCACTGATGTATGATCTGTATATGGCCCCAGAACAAATTCAACGGAGTGAAAGTGAAGACCATTTGATTTCTCTAACGAAAGGTGTCTGGTCCCAGGTTGGTGATCTTGAGATGAGGTTTGATCGCTATGAGATGGGTGATCATGACAAAGACAATCAATCGATGAAGGTTATTGCGATCATTGAAGTTGGCTACGAAAACGAAGAGACGATGATAATGCCTGCAATAATTCATACTGCCGATAGTAAAGGGCAGCCAATGATTGAAAAGTCACCTTCAGTCCTTGAGATTGGCGATATGAGCTATGAAGTAATATTGGATCAGGTGATACCTGATAAGAATATGATAATGCTTGAAATCCCCGGTCTAACAAAATCAAGACCCGAAAAACTGGTTATTGATATATCAAAGAAACCGATTATCAGTCTTGTCTGGTTTGGTACGACATTAATTATGATTGGTGGCATCTTAACAATAATGAGACGCCGCAAGGAGCTTCCGCAGACAGCCTAAGACAAACAGATCATAATTATTAGAATTGAAGGACTACCCTAAGGGTGGTCCTTTTTTTATTAATTAGGCATTGACTTTTAAAATTAGATAGTTATTATTTTCACAAAGATAAGATGTTGAAAATTGTAAACAAGACTGTAACTATCGGTATAATGTTGATTTAAGGAGTGTTCGGTGATATCAGAAGTCAGACATGTTGTATGTAACATGATATGTCGTCTGGCTGAGAGGTTAAGAGATATACCATCGGACCGAATCAAACCATAGGCAGAGGAATATTATGATTCGTTTATGTAGTTTAATATTTATAGTCATTTTGTTGGCATCGGGAAATTTGTTTGCAGGCGTGAATTCAGACTGCATGGATTGTCATGAGGATGAGTCCCTGACCGGGCTTGATTACCACGAAGCAGAGATATCGATGTTTGTCAATGAGACAGTATTCGGATCGTCTGTTCATGGTGAGTTTGATTGTGTCGATTGTCACGAAGATCTGTTGGATTTTGATGATTACCCGCATGAAGAGGAGCTCAATCCTGTAAATTGTGCTGGATGTCATGATGAAGTAGCTGAAATTTATGCTGGTTCGGAGCATTCATTAACGGAGAATGAAAAAGCTCCGACTTGTACATCGTGTCATGGAACCCACCAGATTCTTCCTACTGACGATGCAAACGCAATGACGTCAGCTGCAAATCTTCCACATACTTGTGCGTCATGCCATCAGGAACTGCACTTGAAAGTCGATCCTGATCTGCGAATGACTGATGCTTATGATCGATATATGCGAGGTATTCATGCCGAGGGAATCGCTCGTGGCATAGAAGCAGCTGCATCTTGCAATGATTGCCATGGTATGCATGATCTTCGAAAGGCTGCTGATCCGCTATCTCGTGTAAACAAAATGCGTGTTCCTGAGACATGTTCCAAATGTCATAATGAAGTCTATTTGAAGTATAGTAGAGGGATTCATGGGAAGGCTCTTGCAGCTGGAATCACTGATAGTCCAAACTGCGTGGATTGTCATGGAGAACATCAGATTCTCGATATCAATGATCTGAACTCGCCAGTGAATGCTTCAAATCTTTCGGATTATGTCTGTTCACGCTGTCATAATGATCCCCAAATTGTCGCCAAATATGGGATGAGTGAAAATCAGTTTTCGACCTACCAGGATTCCTATCATGGTTTGGCCGTAAAAGGTGGATCGGTTAAGGCTGCCACTTGTGCGTCCTGTCATGAAGCGCATGATATTCTTCCTTCAAGTAATCTGGCATCATCGATTCATCCTAATAATCTGACTGAGACCTGCCAGAAATGTCATCCTCAGGCGAATGATGAGTTCGCTGCCAGTTATACCCACAAGGTGGTCGAGGCAGAAACGAACACCGTTGATACACTTGTCAGGAATTTCTATATCCTGATGATAATCGTTGTTATCGGTGGGATGCTTCTTCACAATGGGATCATTATAGGACGAATAATTTTAAACAAATATCGACTCTCAAAATCTCGTAAAGAGATAAGCAGATTTTCCAAGAATATGATTTTCCAGCATATTGTATTGTTCACAACTTTCACTGTGCTCGTGATAACAGGTTTTGCACTTAAGTATCAAGACCAGTTCTGGGTTGGATGGCTTAGTGCGCTCGGTTTGAATGAAGCGATACGTTCGTTGGTACATCGAATAGCGGCAGTTGGTATAACATATATTTCGTTCCACCACCTCTATTTTGTCTTTTTTACGAAACGTGGCAGGGAGGAGCTGAAGGCAGTCTTCCCGGTTAAAAAAGATATAACCGATGCTGCTGATAATATGAATTACTATCTTGGACGGTCTAACAAGCATCCGAAGTTTGATCGTTATGATTACACCGAGAAGATGGAATACTGGGCATTGGTCTGGGGTACTTTGATAATGGGTATCACTGGTTTGGTCTTATGGTTCCCGGTAATAGTGACGTCATTCTTACCCGCCTGGGTAGTTAAAATTGCTGAGACAATTCATTTATATGAAGCATGGCTGGCGACGCTTGCAATTGTTGTTTTCCATTTCTTCTTTGTAATGTTCCATCCCGACAGGTATCCGATGTCTGTTACCTGGATGACTGGTGGGATATCTGACGAAGAATGCAGGGAGCATCATCCTTTGTGGCACAAGCGTATTTTGGAAGAGGAGGAGAATAACTCGGTGGGTGAGGACACACTTTCCAATAGGGAGCAAGATTGAGGGATCATGCTAATATAAGATAGTTGCGGTATTTTGATTATAACTGCCTGTCCGGTTTGGAACCGGGCGGGCAGTTTTTGCATATAAAAGACTAATCTCAATGAGATAAGAGTTGAATTGTGGCTAACTCTCTGAAGATGTTGAGCAGCTTGACAGGTGAGCTCTCAGAATGTATTTTGGCTCGATTCTTTTTTAAAAAAGAAAGATGTATGAATAAACTATTGACTGAGAGTGCGAGGGAATAATAGATGCCTGAAAATGCACCGAGGACTATGATAGAGGCGAACGGTTTGTGCAAGTATTATGGTCCGTTTGTCGCTATCAAGGACGTTTCATTTTCGATTCCGCAGGGACAGGTGGTTGCTTTTCTTGGTCCGAATGGAGCAGGTAAAACTACTACAATGAAAATACTTAGCGGGTTTCTTTCTCCGAGCGAAGGACATGGATCAATCGCCGGACTTGATATCAGAACTGATCGCCTTGAGGCGGCTCGTAAGTTAGGATACCTGCCGGAGAACGGACCGTTGTATGATAGTATGACTCCCATAGAATTGTTGAAATTTTTTGGAGAGGCTCGTGGGTTGAATAAATATGATCTCAAAACGAGAGTTGAGGCTGTGGTTGAACAGTGTGCGATAGGCTCGGTACGAGAGAAACCGATTGGCAAGTTGTCGAAAGGTTATCGTCAGCGTGTTGGACTGGCGCAGGCGTTGTTGCATGATCCGGAGGTTCTCATAATGGATGAACCGACCGCCGGACTTGATCCTAATCAGATCAGGGATTTTCGTTCTAATATTCGTGAGTTGGGTAAATCAAAAACTATATTGCTATCGACACATATTCTACAGGAAGTGGAAGCTGTAGCCGAACGGGTGATATTCATACATGAAGGTCGGCTTGTTTTTGACGGGTCACCCGAAGAGATGCGAAAAGGTGGAACGCTTGAAGAGAAGTTCTATGATCTGACCGGTTCTGTTAGAACTGTAAGAACTGAAGCTGGGGGGCAGGTATGAAACTGAATTTCAAATTGATTTCTGTTATCTTCAAGCGCGACCTTAGCGCTTACTTTGCGAGTCCAACCGGATATATTTTTGTAACGCTGTTTATATTTCTTTCTGCGGCGGCAGCATTTTGGCAGGAGAGATTCTTTGCCAATAATCTGGCCAACTTAAATCAGTTGAATACATGGTTTCCGTTTATACTGCTTTTCTTTGTACCGGCATTGACAATGTCAATTTGGGCCGAGGAGAAACGTCGCGGGACCGATGAGTTGTTGCTCACTCTGCCGGCGACTGATCTTGAGATAGTTATGGGTAAGTACCTGGCGGTGCTTGGTATTTACACGTCTTCGCTGTTGCTCTCATTGAGTCATATTCTCGTATTGTTCTGGCTTGGTAGTCCTGATATTGGATTGATGTTTGGTAACTATGTCGGTTACTGGTTGATTGGAGCTGCGCTGATTGCGGTAGGGATGCTGGCATCTTTATTGACGGCAAATGTAACGATTGGTTTTGTGTTGGGTGCGTTATTCTGTTCATTCTTTATAGTTGCCGGTTCAAGCGATTGGATGATTAGCAGCGCGATAAGAAACCTCGTTGAGCCGTTGTCGGTGTTCAATCATTTTGGTGATTTTGCCAAGGGTGTGATATCGCTCTCGGGGTTGGTTTATTTTGGGTCAATAATTGGTGTGATGATATATCTGAATGTAATGATTTTGGGTCGTCGTCATTGGCCCCTTGAGGCAGATGGATATAAATATTGGGTACATCAATTGGTGCGAAGTATCTCGCTGGTTGTGGCAGTGATTGGTTTGAACATCGTAATGAATAATGCCGGACTGCGAATCGATACAACTGCTGAACGCCTTCATTCACTCTCGGATGAAACTGAAATTCTGCTGGATCAGCTTAGTTCGGATCGTCCTGTTTTGATTCAGGCGTATATATCGCCCGATGTGCCTCGTCAGTATGTTGAAACGAGGTCAAATCTTCTTAGTATGCTACAGGAGATTGATGTTGTTGCAGGAGACAAAGTTGAACTTTTGATACATGAGACTGAACCGTTTACGCAAGACGCTCGCGATGCTGCAGACAAATTTGGTATTATGCCAAAAGAGGTGATGTCGTCGGAGAGTTCACGTGTCAGTACTGCGAATGTATTTCTTGGTGTAGCTTTTACAAGTGGGGCCGGGGAAGAGGTGATACCATTTTTTGATGCGGGTCTTCCGGTTGAATATGAATTGATTCGTTCGATTAGAGTTGTTGCTCGTACAAAGCGGAAAAAGATTGGTGTACTGGCTACGGAAGCAAAGATATCAGGTGGTTTTGATTTCCAAACGATGAACTCACAGCCTGCCTGGTCGATAGTAGCCGAACTTAAGAAACAATATGATGTAGTTGAAATAGATGCATCTGAACCGATTACGGAAAACCTTGATGGACTTCTGGCAGTTCTGCCTTCAACATTGCCACAACCGGCAATGGATAATCTGGCGTATTACATAACAACGGGAAATCCTACATTGCTTTTTGTAGATCCATTGCCGATGATTAATCCGGCTCTTTCGCCGATCGTACCGGCAGGTGGTGCACAGCAAAACCGATTCCAGCAACAACAGCAACAGCAACCCGAAGAGAAGGGTAATATTGTTGGGTTGATGACGCAGATAGGGATACAATGGAATCCATCGCAAATAATTTGGGACACGTATAACCCGCATCCGAATCTCGGACAGATACCTCCGGAGATTGTGTTCGTTGGTAAAGGGAATGAATCATCCGAGGCGTTCCATCAAACGAATGCTGCCGCGGCAGGACTTCAGGAATTGGTGGTGCTCTATTCAGGATTTATCTTTAAGTCTGGGCTGGTGCCATATCAATTCGAACCGCTGCTCAGGACAGGACATCTATCGGGTGTTCTCGACTGGCAACAGATTGTACAGCGTAGTTTCTTTGGCCTGACACTTAATAGAAATCCACGTCGTACCACGACGGGAGAATCATATATTATTGCCGGACATATTCATGGCAGCAAGCTTGACACTATAGCTGCGGGTCAGCTCAACGCAGGAATAAACGAACAACAGGTGAGTACAAAACGGACCGAAGTGAATGCGATTGTAGTTGCTGATGTTGATATAGTATCCGAACAGTTTTTCTCATTCCGTAAGCGGGGTTTTGAGAATCTTATTTTTGATAATGTAACTTTTGCATTGAACTGTATGGACCTGCTTGTTGGGGATTCATCGTTTATTGAACTTCGTAAGAAACGTATCAAGCATAGAACTCTGGAGGCAGTTGAGGAGCAGACTCGAAGGTTCGTGGAAGAACGAATTGAAGAAGAGAAAGAGGCCGAGAGTGAGGCGCAGTTTGCGTTATCTGAAGCGCAGGGACGGCTTAGCAGTCGGGTGGCCGAAGTTCAAAACAGAACTGATCTCGACAGTCAAACGAAAAAGATCATGACGGGAAATATACAAGAGGTTGAGAATCGTCGTTTCAAAGTAGCTAAGGCGAATATCGATGCAAAGAAAGAAGCTCGAGTGCAACGAGCGAAAGGGGCGATGGAAGAAGCTGTGCGGTCAATTCAGAGTCGAATCAAATTGTTGGCTGTGTTGTTACCGCCGATTCCTGTTTTCTTTATGGGAGTGATTATATTCGTGAGACGAAGACGGAGAGAACAAGAAGGTGAGTCTTCACTTAGAAGGCTGAGGAGTTAGATCATGAGCGAATTGAAAAAGACAATATATTTTGGTGGCGCCGCTTTGATCTTAATTCTGGCCGCGTTGATATCAACACCGACACAAATTACACCTGAGGCGTTTATTGACCAGGGGGAGTTGTTCTTCCCCGAATTTACCGATCCCAATATTGCGACATCTTTGGAAGTTATAGATTTTGATGATGCAACCGGTTCGGCTCGTCCTTTTAAAGTAATGTTTAAAAACGGCCGATGGACAATTCCATCGCATCACGAATATCAGGCCGATGGCGAAGATCGTCTTGCTAAGACAGCTGCCGGTGTGATCGATATCCGCAAGGATGATTTCCGTACTGATAATGTGGTTGACCATGAAGCGTGTGGCGTGATTGATCCGCTTGATGAAAAGTTGGCCGGATTGTCGGGTCGTGGGAAGAGGGTAACTCTCAAAGCGCAGGGTGGCGAAGTGCTGGCAGACTTTATTGTTGGCAAAGAAGTGCTGTCACGACCGGGATTCCGGTTTGTTCGGGTTCCGGATCAAAACAGAGTGTATGCCTGTCGTATGGAAATTGATATTTCAACACGTTTTGAAGATTGGATTAAGCGTGATATGCTTGAAATTGAAAGTGCTGATATTATAGGTGTAACGCTTAAAGATTATTCAATCAACGAGAGAACATTGTCTGTCGATCAACGTGACAATCTGGTGCTTGCATTGAATGACAACAAGTGGTCAATGAGGGGATTGTCGTCATCGAAAATGATTGATACAGCGAGTATGGGAGATTTTGTAAAGGCTCTTGATGAATTGGCAATAGTTGGAGTACGTCCAAAACCAGCCGGATTGTCATCTTCGTTAAGCCAGAATGCTGCTGCCTCAATCTCGAGATCGGACCAGGTTTCGTTGCAGAAAAAAGGATACTATCTGTCCCGCGATGGACAGTTGTTATCAAACGAAGGGGAGCTTAATGTTTCGACTTCGCAAGGTGTGACATTTACACTACGGTTTGGTGAAATATTGTATGGGTCAGGAATAGCTGTTTCGGCAGGTTCGAAAGAATCAGATGCCGGATCTGGCACCGGCGAAAACAGATATCTGTTTGTGACAGCTGATTTTAATGAGAAGTTCTTTGGGAGCAAACCTCCTGCACCAACGAATGAAAATTTCCGAACTATGGTTGATTCTGTTATGTCTGATCAGGATCGCTCAAATCGGGAACGTCAGGCAGCCCTTGACGGTTGGAATAATAGAACGAATGAAGGTCGATCGCTTGCTGCGACGATGAATGCCCGTTTCTCGGATTGGTACTACGTTATTTCTGGTACAGATTTTGAAAAACTGGATGTTGGTCAAAGTGAGTTGATTAAATCTAAAAGTAGTAATTAGAATGGTCAACATACCTGTAGGGTGTGTTTGATATTTTCTCTGGAGGAATGTATGAGTTCACAATATCCGAGTGAGTCAGACGAGCTTAAAAGTGCTCAGGAAGAGTTGACCGCTGCGAGAAAGAGAGTTGACTCGTTCAGGCGCAAGATGAAGTCTGAACCGATTGGTGAATATCTTTTGGCAGATGTTGATGGTAACGAGGTTAAGTTTTCATCTTTGTTTGGTGAGAAGGATGATCTGATTGTTATTCATAATATGGGGAAGCGTTGTTCGTACTGTACGCTCTGGGCTGATGGCTTCAATGGATTTTATAAGCATCTGGAAGATCGTGCTTCGTTGGTATTGGTTTCATTTGATATGCCTTCTGTCATGAAAGAGTTTCTCGCCACACGAGATTGGAAATTCAGGACATTATCGAATAATAATTCTGAATTTGCAAACGAGATGGGATATCTAAGCGATAAGGGAGATCCATGGCCCGGTATTTCAACTTTTCATAAGGCTGAAGATGGGACGATTAGCAGGATCACACATGCTCCTTTGGGACCGGGTGATGATTTCTGTAGTGTCTGGCATATATTTGATATGCTTAAAGATGGTGCCAATAATTGGCAACCGAAGTTTCAATACTAAGAATTGGAATGATATTTTAACTTAAATATCTGAGGATATATTGTGGATATATTAGCAACAGCTATGAAGATGGAGCTTGATGGTAAGGCCTTTTATCTTAAAGGGTCTGCCGAAACCAACGACAAGGAACTCAAGAAGATTTTTGATACGTTGGCCGAAGAAGAAGATCGGCACTTTGAGATCTTCAAGAATATGAAGGACGACGGTATGACGAAGGCGACTCAATTAGTTGGGAAACTTTCGCAAACAAACACGATCGTTCGTAATGTCTTCAAAGATATGATTGATTCTGGCAGGAGCAGTTTGGGTGGTGATGACGCTCGTGCTCTTTGGACCGAGGCTCTACGGGTTGAAGAAGCAACTGAGAAGACATATCGCGAGCAGGCCGAGATCGAGACCGACCCGGTTAGAAAAGTGCTGTGGGATAAGATCGCCAATGAAGAAAAGAATCATGTCTATCTGATCAGCAATATCATCTCATTCATAGCCGATCCTAAAGGATATGCTCAAACAAGTCAGTATTCTAATTTTATGAGTATTGAGGGACATTTCGACTCTGACTGATTGAGCCGGCTCATAATTGATCTTTAGAAATTTATAGAAAAAAATAAAAGGCCTCCTGCATCCCTGCAGAAGGCCTTTTTCTATTGACGTCAATCTTACTACTTCGTTGACACAGCTTGCTGTTTATTTGCAGCAGTGAATAATTCGTTAACTTTGTCCCAGTTGATGACGTTGAAGAATGCTTCAACATAGTCAGGACGCATGTTTTGATATTTTAGATAATAGGCATGTTCCCAAACATCAAGAGCAATAAGTGGAGTGAGGCCATTGGAGAGAGGTGAATCCTGATTGGGGGTACCAATGATTTCAAGTTTGGTGCCATCGGTTACAAGCCAGGCCCAACCGGAGCCAAAAAATGTACCTGCAGTAGTTGAGAATTTTTCTTTGAAAGCATCGAATGATCCAAATGATTTATTAATAGCTTCTTCAATCGACCCACTAATTTTTACATCTTTTTTCATAATCGACCAGAAGAAAGTATGATTGGCAGTTCCGCCGCCATGATTACGGACAGCTCCGCGGATTGATTCTGGAATCGCGCTTAAATCGCTGATTAGCTCTTCGGCTGATTTATCATGAAGCTCAGGATTGTTTTCAAGGGCAGCATTGAGCTTGTTAATGTATGCTTGATGATGCTTTGAGTGATGGATAGTCATTGTCCGGGCATCAATATGTGGCTCCAGAGCGTCGTAATCGTATCCTAATTCCGGTAGTTTATGTGACATTGTTTCTTCCTCCTAAAAATATTCTTTTTGTTCTCGTTGGCTATACTAACATTTTTGCGGATTCAAGGTTCCATAAAAAAATAGGGGGTTAAATTTGGTTAGTTTTTTTGTTTGGTTGAAAATTTAAGGCTGAGTATTATTGGATATGTCGGAATACTCAGATTTCTTTTCAATTACCGTTCATCAACTTGCCCCCGTAGGGGCAGTTATGTTGCTCGGATTACTTGGTGGTAAGGCTGCACATCTGTTGAGACTGCCTCGAGTAACAGGATATATTCTTACCGGTGTTCTTATAGGGCCTTCGGTGCTTAGTCTGGTTAGTCAGGAGACGGTGGAATCGATTTCAATTGTTAATGATATCGCTCTGGGTCTAATTATGTTTGCTATTGGGGGTGTGTTTGAGATAAATCATATCAAATCGGTCGGTAAGAAAGTGCTTTGGCTGACTGTG
>JAUVAR010000103.1 GCA_030591625.1 Candidatus Zixiibacteriota bacterium | reverse complement strand
GCAATTGTCAGGATCATATTCCTGGGTGAGTATATTTTTGCCTGATGTAATTTCAGGTCATCGGAATTGATTGTGCTGATAGTTTCGGATGTTCCCATTATAGGATGGGCATAAGCTTTGTTCTCAAATAGGGTTGAGTAGAAGAGGTCACGAGCTACTTTTGAAGGGGAGCCTGCGTTTCGTCCAAGCGTTCCAACCATTGAACTATTGACTTTGTCGATCTCAGCTTGGTCAAAAATTGGGGAGATGACCATATCTGCGAGAAGCTCAAAACCGGTTTGTGCGAATTCATCGATTGTCTCAAACTTGATAAAGGAATATTGACGGGTCGTGTAGCGATCATCATAAGGTATCCAGGGATTGTCAGTCGCTGTTAGATTTGCTCCAATAGTGGAAAGCTGGCTTGCGATGTCCGATGCTGAGCGTGTGGTTGTACCTTTGGTGAGCAAACGGTTGACCATATCGGTGATTCCGGTTTTGCCTTCTGGTTCTGAGGCTGTGCGATGTGAGCCGAGAATATTAACGGCGAAGACTTTGCTGTCGGGGCTTGATTTTACAACAACACGAAGACCATTCGGGAGAGTCTCACGATGGTATAGGGCGTTGTCAACAAGCTTGGGTCGGACCGAATCAATAGTTGGAAATTCAAGTACAAGACCAGAGTCGAGATTGTATTCAGGGAATGTTGCGGTATCAAAATGTGCAATTACTTCTTCGGCTGTAATTGAGACAGGTTTCCAGGCAGCTTCAGTATTTTCACCGGCCGGTCTGACAACAGTAGCAATATATTTGGGGTCATCGAGCCATTTGGAGGCAGATTGCTGGCTGGCTGTCCATTCTGTTTGATCAAGCATGTCAGGATATTTTTGGATGAAATCAAAGCCTGTGGTCATCATCATGGGAGCGATCATGAAACCGTAGTAGTGTAGTTTTTCTGACATGTAGATATTGTCGGTTTTTACGCTGGTCTTGATTCCGGCGATAGCTTCGGCGGTTGCCTGATGAGTAGAGATTGATTTAAGTTGGGCAATAATAGTGGCGACAATTTCATCGGCGCGGTCATTATCTGAAATAGTTGAAATTTCAAGTCGGGAGAATTCATCTTTAGTGTCTAATGAGACACCTACAGATGTAACCAGTGGATCATCACCTGATTTGAGAGCGTTCTTAAGAGGGGAGATTTCGTCGAGGTTGAGATAGTCGGCGAGCATTGAGAAGGCGACATAGTCTGAGTCGGAATGAACTGGAGCGGATATCGAGAAATTAATATAAGTAGATTTGACATCGGCGATAGTGTCGTAAACTACTTGTCCGTTAAGAATCCCATTCGAGAGTTTCTGCTGAGCCAGTCTTTCGTGGCTTGTTATAATGTCCGAACTCCTATAAGCTGCACTGCTTGGGAATTTATCGAAAATTCCGGCTACTCTGGTTTTCATGTCTTCCGCATCAAAGTCACCAATTATCATTGTGACCATATTGTCTGGTGTATAGTATTTTTTCCAATAGGCGACGATTGCTTCTCTTGAGATATTGGCGATGAATGGTTCATAGCCGAGTACCGGACGGGCGTAATCGGTTCCGGCGTAGGCTTTTTCGGTGAAGAATTTACCTGCTACTGAACCGGCTCGGTCGGCTCCCTGGTTTATTTCTTCGATAACAACTTTGCGTTCTTTGGCGAGTTCTTCTTCTGGGATCAATGAGCAAAAAAGCATATCTGATTGCACAGTCAGGCCATAATCGAAGTATTGTTTGGGCAGGAGGACTAAATATGCAGTCAGATCTTTGCGAGTAAAAGCGTTAAGATATCCGCCGAGATTTCTGATTGAAAGGTCGAGTTCTTCTCTGGTCTGATTAACTGTACCGTCGAAGAGGAAATGTTCGAGAAAATGAGTCATTCCATTTTCAAATTTGGACTCATATTTGCTTCCTGACTTAACGAATATGACAGAGGCGATCATTGGGGAGCCATGGTTTTCCTTGAGGATGACTTCCATACCGTTGTTCAATCTAAAGGTGACAATCTTATTTTCAGCTATAACCTGTGATATTGGCAAAATAGAGGTGAATAGGGCTGCAAATATGATAACTCGAAAAATGGCAGATAATTTCATTTTTTGACTCCTGTCAGATATGTGCAAATAGAACATGAATTTGAGGTTATCTTTTTTCTCTCCAATGAGTTAAGCTATCTTATCGAGAAGTCGATGTCAAGGATAGGCTCTAAAAATTGACGTTGACTAAATAAACCAGTGAACTATATTGGCTGACTGCTTATGATGAACAAAATGTTGAACAAAATTTCAGGTTTCACCAGAACAGGAATCGTTTTGGTCGGTATGCTTGCTCTCGTCTTATCGGGTGCAGAAGCGGCGACAAGGCTATACTCTGCTTATCAGATTGAGGCTGAAACGGCTGAGTGTTCTTTAGATCAGGTCGAGATGGCTGTTTCTGCGGAGGAGGCTTCGGAAGTATCTGATGAGATGACTCCCGATGGTCGCCCCAATGGTGAACCGGTTGCTACCTTGGATCTTCCGGTGGCAATGGGGCCAGACAACGGATTTAGAATCTACTCTAAACGGTCTGGACTAATTCGTTCATTGAATACTGTTCGCGTAGAGACCAAAGATCAACGACTGTTCTCATCAACGTCTCAAATATCTTCTTCGCTTGGGCGCCAGTTCCGACTGGTTGGAGCGAAACCTTCCGGCACAAGCTAACTACAGCTTGATGTCATATCTGTTTTCTTGCTGACTCATAGAGTCAGTCTATCTATCGAATTATAATTATTTAATAACGTTTCTTAGAAAGGACGCACAATGCGCTCTCAAAAATGGCGTTTCATCCTTACGTCGATAATTATCGTGGTAGCCTTCATGGCCTACTGGGATACATTCCGTCTTTGGACGATGAGTGAGGAAGAAAAGCAAACGATGCAAGAGGAACAGCCGGGTGAACTGCTTGAATTGCAGCAGAAAGCTATCAGGCTTGGGCTTGATCTGCAGGGTGGAATTCATGTCGTGCTGCGAGTAAAGCTTGAAGAGCTTGATAATGCAGCCAAGGAAGGTGCTGTTGATCGGGCAATACAGATTATTCGTAATCGTATTGATGGTCTCGGTGTAGCCGAACCAGTTATCACAAAACAGGGTGAAGACCGGATCATGATTGATCTTCCCGGTTATACCGATGAACAACGAGCTCAGGACCTTATTGGTCAAACAGCTTTGCTTGAGTTTAAGCTTCTTGAAAACTTTGACAACGCTCAATTGCTGATAAACAGAATTGATTCGGCAATATACAGCCTTGAAGTTGCTAAGGAAGAGGCAGCCAAGGCAGACGATGAAACAGCCGAGCCTGCCAAGACAGAAGAAGTTGTAACAGAAGATGACACCACGGGTGAAGTTGATGTTATGGCTGAATTGATGGGTGGATCTGATGCTTCAGGTGATACAATAGATTTTGGATTTGACGAAGCGATGTTAGCATCTGCAGATACTCGTCCGTTCTCATCCCGGATAGAAGTATCATTGTACAATACAAGAAATTCTACCAACCATCCTGGTTTCACCGTGCGCAAGCAGGACAAACCAAAACTTGAAAGATGGCTGGAACGTCCAGAAGTAAGACGTTTGATACCTGTAGATGTCGAGTGGCTCTGGTCAACGCGCGCAGAAGTTAGAAATCAACGCGATGTTTATGACCTCTATCTGATGAAGCGCAAAGTCGTTTTTGTCGGTAAATATCTTGAAGGAATTTCCCTTGGACGTGACCAGTTCGGTGGACAATCTGTAAACTTCAAGCTCTCCGGTGATGGTGCTGCCCGTTTTGCTCAGCTAACCGGTGCTAACTTACAGAAGCCATTGGCAATCGTTATTGACGGTAAAGTTGAATCGGCTGCCTTTATCAATTCAAAGATTCGCAACTCGGGTCAGATAACGATGGGCTCATCGGCTTCAATCCAAAATGCCCGTACGCTTGAGATCGTTCTTAAAGCTGGTGCTCTTCCGGCTCCGGTTGAAATTATCGCCAAGAACGTAGTCGGTGCAACACTTGGACATGACTCAATCACCAAGGGACTCTATTCCGCGATGGTTGGACTATCTCTGGTGCTTATATTTATTGCCGTTTATTACCGCCTGTCGGGTATCATTGCCGATATCGGCCTGATCTTTAATATCTTCTTCCTGCTCGCCGTGATGGCTGCCCTTGGCGCCACACTTACGATGCCTGGAATTGCGGGTATTATTCTGACGATTGGTATTTCGGTTGACTCCAATATTCTGATTTTCGAGCGGATTCGAGAAGAGATGCGAACTGGCAAGACTGTGCGGGCATCAATTGATGCCGGGTACTCTCGTGCTTTTGTCGCGATTTTCGATTCGCATGTCACTACTTTGATTACTGCCGGTGCATTGTTCTTATTTGGTTCCGGTCCGATCAAAGGTTTTGCGGTTACATTGTTCTGGGGTGTTGGTATCTCCCTGTACACCGCTTATGTCATAACCAAAGCGATCTTCGATATCCGTAAAGGGTATTCGAAGCTCAGTATATAATCAGGAGTCTTACGAATGTTTAGAATAATTAAAGAGACCAACATTGACTTCATCGGAAAGCGGAAGATTGCCTTTATTCTATCCGCAGTTCTGATGTCGATTGGGGTATTCGCATTTGCGATGATCCTGACCGGGTCAGCTAACATGGGTATTGATTTTGCCGGTGGAGTTATGCTCCAGGGGCATTTTGATGAACCTGTACAGATCGATAAACTACGCTCAACCTTGACCTCCATGTATTCGGATGTCAAAGTGACTGAGTTGACTAAGTTTGAAAAACCAAACGCATTTATTATTAAGACAAAAAACCCGGAAACTGAAGCTGCCGGTGAAGAACGTTTGGTGGCTATCCGGGCTGCCCTCGCCGAAACATTTGGCGAAAACAAGTTCGTTCAGGATTACACCGAAGTGATCGGACCGGCGGTCGGTGAAACACTCCGCAACAAAGCGAAGTGGGCGATTATTATTTCGTTAATCGGAATTATGGTCTACATCGGTGTCAGATTCGATTTCCGTTCGGGTGTAGCTGCAACAGTTGCTACCTTCCATGACGTGCTTGTGGTTACCGGCTTGTTCTACTTGATGGGTCTTGAGTTCGATCTGTTGATCGTTACTGCTCTCTTGACTCTGGCAGGTTACTCGCTGACTGATACGGTGGTTGTATATGACCGTATCCGTGAGAACTTGAAGAAGTTCCGTGGCAAAGGTGAATTTGTTACAACTATCAACAATTCAATTAATGAAGTGCTCTCACGTACTATTAATACTTCGATGAGTACGCTATTGGTGGTTGGAACGATGTTCTTCTTTGGTGGTGAAGTGCTCAGTAACTTCTCGCTCGCTCTTTGTATGGGTGTGCTTGTAGGTACTTATAGCTCGGTATTTGTTGCATCACCAATCGTGGTTGAGTGGGAAGCCCGTTCGCCAAAACGATTCAAATAGATACTTCAGGTATTTTTATAATAAAAGCTGTCGGTTATGCCGGCAGCTTTTTTTTGTTTAATTAGTCTGGTTTTGAGTGTAACATTTGAGATGGTCCAGAGTCTTTAGGTTAGATATGAGCAAACCAGACAAAAATAATTCAGATGCGATTACTCAAGATGAGAGTATTTCCCTTGAACAGGCTTATCGCAACAATCATGACAAGCTCTTAAAGTATTCTCTGTTCTTAGTGGGGGATATAGATTCATCGCAGGATATAATCGGGGAAGCGTTTTCAAGGCTGGCTGATAAGCTTACGCAAAATGAATTGATCAAATCGGTACCGGACTGGTTATTTATGGTCACGCGAAATTTATGTTTCGACAAGATACGTGAACGGGGGCGCTTTGTTGAATTTGAGGGCAATATATCGGGGCCGAATCTTAGCCTTACAAAAGAGCAGACTATGTTTGTCGAACAGATTTTGGGACAACTCGATATTGAAGAACGTGATTTGATTTTGCTCCGTGAAGTAGAACGATTTTCAATTATACAGATAGCTGCAATGCTTAATATAACGACTGAAGCTGTGAGAGTAAGGCTATACCGTGTCAGGAAAAAGATGCAAATGCTGGGAAGGAAATAGATATGTCAAATTGTGAGAGATTCGAACGACTGATATCAGACCGAAGTGATGGGCCGATTGATGCAGAGATGGAAAGACGACTGAGTGAACATACACAGAATTGTATTGAGTGTCAGAAATTTGAATTGGCAGTGTCCCAACAGAGAGAGATGTTTGAGTCATTGGGGATGTCCAATATTAATACTTCTTCTGCTCAGAAGGCCAAGCCTGTCTGGCGCCAACGAATTCAATTGCCTATTCCTGTTGCTGCTGTTTTGGTGTTACTCTATTTGAGCACGGCAACATTTTATCTTTTGGGGCGAAATGAAAACGATGCCATAAATAATACTCCCGTGAATATTGCTATACATACATATCAAACCGAACGACTTGATCCGGTAACTGCAGTGCTGGTGGTCGAGGATGAGAACTCAAATTGATAGTTAACCCAAGGAGGAATATATGAAGCTTATAATATTATTGATTACATGTTGTCTCTTATCGTCATCGCTACTTGCTCAGGAGGATTATCATGTTACAGTAACGTTGATGGAAGAGGTTGATGGTACAATAGAGTATGCGGGAAGCTCAGTAGGATTTCGCTTGACCGATCACAAGAATATAAGTGATAAATTTTGGTGGAAGCCTGGGCGAAGAGGTTCGTCACGAAGACCGGATTATGACAAAGTCGATTCTGCGAGTGAGATCGGTTTTGATCTGACGTTGTACGAATCAAATAATCGGTTTTACATTATTGGTGATGTTTCGAAATGGACACTTTCACCACCGGAGCCATTTTTTACCGGGGTCAGAATAGACGTAGATGAGACAATGCCGCTTGATTCTGGCATCATCATTGATTGCGGTGAAGGTTGGAAGGGAGTGCATTATTATCTCCAGTTAGAAGTGAGTCGCAAGAAGAAATCAGGTGAGGGGATAGATTGGGCTAAGAATGAGATTTATGTTGAAACTGAAGGGTCATACGCCGGCCAAGTTCTTTCAAAGGGCCGGAATGGTCGAGCTAAGATGATATCAGAGCAGAGCTTCCCTTCGGAGTTTGGTACTCCTTTCGGGGTAAAGCCTTCTAAAAGAGTGTATATGGAAGTCAAAGTAAGCGGGCCAGATCTTGGGTCAATTGTTAGTTATCCGTTTGAAATAGAAATTTTGATAGAGCGGACTTATAGGATTGACCTTAACGCGGTGCCCCATGAAAAGACAATCGACGTTACATATCGCTCAGAAAACAGGCACAAGATTGAGTTGATTAAGGGTAAACAGTATATGATTCATCTGCCTCCGGATACTCCGTCGGTTGAAGGTTTTGATATTTCAACAAAACTGCATCTAACGCCAGGATTATATTGAATCTTGCTCCAAAAGAGTATTTCTACCTGTCCTAAAAAAAGGCTATGAAAATAGCCTTTTTTTTAGTCAGGATTGGCAATTAAAGAGTATATTTAGTGGATGAATATATTTCGTATTTTAACAGCGGTAGCTCTATTACTGACAGTCGCAATTTCTGCCTCTGCCCAGACAGGTACATTTGAGCAGCTTAGAAATCAACGACCCGGCCAACTGCAAAATCTGCTTAATCCTCAGGCTGAGTCATACTTGTCAAAACAGGTACATCCTGATCCCTCGGCGATCAAAGTAGCCCGTCTGCATTATTCTGGCGGGGGAGACTGGTACTGGGGTGCATCGGCGCTGCCGAATTTCCTTCGTTATATTCGTGATAATACAAGTTTCCCGGTCGATACAATTGAACGCCAAATAGAGATTGGTGACCCTGATCTGTTCCAATATCCGTTCTTGTTTGCTACTGGTCATGGAACGATGTCTTTCAGTTCGGAGGAGCAGGCACGATTGAGAAGTTATCTGCTTGGAGGTGGATTTCTATTTGTGAATGATTCGTACGGAATGGCTGCGACATTTTTGGAACAGATGAAATCGCTATTCCCTGAGCGAGAGCCTGTGGAGTTACCGTTTGATCATGAAATATATCATTCCTTTTATGATTTCAGTAACGGTCCGCCCAAAATACATGAACATGATGACAAACCGCCTCGGGGATATGCTTTGATTCTCAATGGACGAGTCGCTATGTACTTTTTAGTAGAGTCTGACATAGGGGATGGATGGGAAGACCCTCAGGTTCACAACGATCCGGAACCGAAGCGTCAGGAGTCGTTTCGGATGGGCCTGAACATATTAACTTATGCTTTGTTACATTGAATAGACCAACCGGGTTAACTTGCGATACGATACCTGCCGAAAACTTGATAGAGTGTTATTATGAAAAAATTGCAAAATAATATCGAATTGATAAACCGACTCAAAGCTGTGCTGGCTCGCCAACGT
>JAUVAR010000169.1 GCA_030591625.1 Candidatus Zixiibacteriota bacterium | reverse complement strand
TGTTGATGCCTGCAGGTAAATAACAAGATCAGGCTTGGGGACATCGCCCGAGAGAATCGGAGCAATTTTATTATAGAGAGCAAGTTCACGTTCGTTTAGAGTTATGGAGGCAAAAATAGAATCTTTCGCAAAGAGATAATCTGCGACGATACGTTGTGCGAACAAATCTCTGACCATCATTTGTTGTTGTTGCTGGAATCGTGATATTAAAAAGAACATCTGGCAGGAGAGGGCAAACCTCTTGCGATTTTTATAGAAATCGACAAGGAACGGATTTTCGAATACTTCTTCGTTGATCTGTTCGGCGCCAATCTTCTCTGCAAGCATGCGGGTGAAGGTTGTTTTGCCAACCCCGATAACACCTTCGACTGCGATGTAATTAAGCTCAGACGTTTCTTGCAACATGATCCCTGAATATAATTATCTGGTTACGGTCTTCATCGGTTATGAAATCATCAAACATTCGTCCGTTGGCAGGATGTTTTAAATCGGGGTCAATTTGCACCAACGGAATCAATACAAACGGACGATCAATCAACTCGGTATGTGGTATGCACAATTTCTCGGTATCAATTATTTGTTCACCGTAAAGAAGAATGTCCAAGTCTATTGTTCTTGGAAGATTTTTACCCTTGTCGGTTCGTCCCAGTTGGACTTCTATAGCTTCCAGAGCATTCAGTAGTTCAAGCGGTGAATAAGCGTATTCAGTTTTGGCGACCATGTTCAAAAATGAAGGGCTATCGACCGGCATCTCAACAGGATCGCTGATATAAGTTGCAGAGGTTGCAATTAGTTCAAGTCCTTCGATAGATTTCATCATATTGATGGCCGACTCGAGAGATTTTTCTCTATCACCAATATTCGAGCCTAACGATATATAAACTGTTTCTGCCATGCTAACTTCCTTGTGGGTTCTTCGTTCCGGTCAATTTATCGGTATCACCCTGTTCGCGGGTGACTTCAACTTCGATATGTCTAACTTGTCCCGCCAGAGGTGGATGTAATTTACGTACCCTTAATGTTACTCTGTAAATTGGGAACTTGTCAAGAATCTTCTGCGCTAAATCAGATGCGAGAGCTTCAAGCAATGCGAACGCCTTACCTTCGACAGTCTCCTTAATGATACTGTAAACTTCGCCATAATCTACCGTATCGGTGAGTCGGTCGGAATGTCCCGGTTGGGAGAGGTCGAGTTCAATCTCGCAATCGACTTGAAATTGGCGTCCGGTTTCTTTCTCGGCAGAAGAAACACCATGGTAGCCATAGAAATTCATTTCAGTAAGACGGAGTGTATCAGGCATCGATATCCTCCACGCCGGCAGAGAGATCAACTTTCTTTTCGATGCGTTCTTTTGCTTTGCGGAAAAGCTCTTCGTTTGAGGTGAGTGAGAATCTCATGAATCCCTGCCCATCGGGTCCAAAGGCTGTTCCGGGTATAGCCAGTATGCGGTATTTTCGGTATAGTGAACGAGCAAACGGTACTGAGTTTCTTCGGCGTTCAATTCGTGACCAGACATATGGGACCGAGGCGAGCCCATTGTTTTCGTTTGATATTGCTGTTAACATTTTGTCAGCTTCTGCGAGGGTACTTCTTAAATTGCTGCGAAGGGATAACAATTTCTGGCCGGGGAAGCTTCTCAAATTTGCAATCGCCTGCTCAACAAAGAAGGATGGGATATAGAGCGATCGCATTGAGGCAGCTTTTCGCAGGCCGCGAATAATCTCTGGTTGTCCGACTGCAAATCCGTAAGGGAGTGAGGGAAGACCCAAAAGATATGAGAATGAATAAAGTTCAATACCAACTTTTTTTCCACCTTTGACCGATAGAAGCGAAGGCGGAGTGCGATCATCTATTCCCTGATAGGCAGCATCATTTACAATCATGATATTTTCTTTAGAAGCGATGCTAACCAAATCACTGAGTTCATTTTCTCCGAGAATTGCTCCGGTTGGATTGTGCGGTGAGTTGATGAAGACGAGATCGGCAGCATGACCAAGGCGACCACTGATACGATCAAATGAAGGTTGCCATTGGTTATGGGTCAGCAGATCGTAGCGAATAGATTCGCCTCCACTTGCTACAATAGCCTGACGGTAGAGTGGGACTCCTAAAGAGGGAACAAAAGCGACATCGCCATTGTCGATAAAACCGAGCGCCAAATCATGTACGAGTGATGAAATTGAACTTCCGATGAAAATATCTTTATTGGGATTAATCTTGACCCGATGAACTTTCATCATCCAAGCAGCGATTTCCTCTTTGAGAGTGGTAAGTTGAAGATCAGAGGCGGGACGAGATTCTTCCAGCGCAATAGATGTGTCATTTTCCCACTCGCAGGGCCAGTCAAACGATGCAAGATTTATGAGTTCTTTTCTCTTTAGGAGCGTAACTTTTTTTTCTGTAAGGGTAGATTCAAACAGGTCGGGGGGCATTTGGTAGAGCCGGTTGGCACGGTCGATGATTACTTTTTTGACCGGCATTATGATCCTTAGTCGCGGTTATTCCAGGTTTTATCAAGATTGCATCTGATTCGTTCAAGGCGTTCAAAATCTTCTGCTGGAATGCGGTTCAAACTTCCAAGACCTCTGGCAAGATGAACGATTTTAGCGTAATGCTCAACTGTCTCATGGCGATTGTATGCTTCCTCGGGCGATCTTCCGATAGTCAGGAGGCCATGATTACGTAACAGGAAAGCATTGGAGTTTTCAATATATGGCTCAAGAGATTTTGGTAATTCGTCAGTTCCGGGAGGGGCGTAATCGGTCAGCGGTATTTTCCCTACAAAGAGTACTACCTCAGGTAAGATATCATCGGCCAGATCAACTCCTGCGACTGCGAATGCGGTAGCCTGAGGTGGGTGAGCATGAACGCACGCCTTAATTTCTGGTCTGTTCTTATATACAAAGAGGTGCATGAGCATTTCAGAAGATGGCTCTCTGCTGCCTTGTAGCTTCTTACCATTAATGTCAACTGTGACAATATCCTCAGTTGACAACTCACCTTTGGCCAGTCCAGCAGGAGTGATAAGAATCCGGTCATCATCCAGTCTGATAGAGATATTGCCGTCAGTACCGGCGATTAGTCCTCTATCAGCCAGTTTGCGACCAATTACTGTAATCTGTTTTTTTATTGTAAATGGTGAGGTCATAGTAGGTTCAAAGTTAGACTCTTTAGCTCGAAATGTCAATTGGATATGCCCATGCTCAAGTGTAATAGGGTGTGAATTTTGATAATAAATTGGAAATGGGTGGATCGTTAATACGGGGGAGCAAATTTAGGTACAGAAGCAGAGAAATAAACTGCATCAAATTCTACCTCATTGCGTTTAATAGGTGAAGCCGGACAAAATCTAACCGAATGAGTATGAAATTTCTTGACAATTTGGCAAAAGGCCGTATCTTAGCAGGCTGAGCCGAATGGAGGTACAAGCACAGTTGGCAGATTCTAGTCGTTCTTTTTTCCGAGATAAAAATCAGAATCGAATTAGTATGAGTAGAGGGGTTTTTATAGCTCTGCTCTTTACGGTTGTAGGTATTCTGATTGCATCAAATTTCGATCTCCCCTCTCCTACGAAAGCGGAATTGTCAGGGTCAGCGACCCGTTTTTCGGTCTATCCGGTAGTTGAGCGGGATGGTTCGTATGAGTCTCCGTTTGTCCAGGTGGTTGAGAAGATGGATCGGGCAGTTGTGAACATTTCAGCCCGAAGTCGTACCAGTTCTGGTCCCTGGTGGATGAATCGTGCACACATGCAAACATCATCAGGCTCAGGCTTCTTTTTCCGAAAAGATGGTTATATTCTAACAAACAATCATGTAATTGCAGAAGCTGAGGCACTTACTGTGCGAACTGCTTCTGGCTATGAATATGAAGCAGAGGTTATTGGAGC
Source organism: Candidatus Zixiibacteriota bacterium (assembly GCA_030591625.1). GTDB lineage: Bacteria > Zixibacteria > MSB-5A5 > GN15 > FEB-12. The sequence goes on along the minus strand of JAUVAR010000169.1, from coordinate 2,324 downwards.
AGATCCTCAGACCGATTTGGCTGTTATTAAGGTTGAGCCTGAGGAAGAAATAACAACGATTCCGTTTGGTGATTCAGAAGCTATCAAAGTTGGTGATTGGGCGATTGCGATTGGCAACCCATTCCCTCAGCAAGGACTTGATCGAACTGTGACAGTGGGTGTCATTTCTGCCAAAGGTCGCAGTAATTTGCGCTTTGGTCATGAAAATACCCCACAATATCAGAATTATATTCAGACTGATGCTTCAATAAATCCGGGGAATTCCGGCGGTCCGCTTCTGAATCTGGCTGGTCAATGCGTTGGTGTAAATGCAGCTATTTCCAGCCCAACTGGTTCTTCTGTCGGCATCGGCTTTGCTATTCCTATAAATTTAGCCAAGGCAATTGTCCCTGATCTTATTGAAAAGGGTCGGGCGATACGTGGCTGGCTCGGAGTGTATCTTTCATCGGTAACCGAGCGAGAGGCAAAAAAACGTGGACTTGATGCTGTACATGGAATTATTATCGATTCAGTTTTGAATGATTCACCAGCTAAAAGGGCCGGATTACAAGAAGATGATATTGTTTTAGAGTTCAATGGGCAGGATGTTAAAAACTCAAATCAGTTTATGGTGCTGGTATCGACTTTGCGAGCTGGTATGGATGTGCCTGTCTCGGTGATGCGAGGAACCAAAAATATTGAATTGGTTGCAACTATTGGAGATCGTAATGATCTGAGAGTTGCTAATGCACCGGTACAAAATTCGAATGATCAGGCGAGATGGCTTGGTATGGAAATGGTGACATTTACCAAGGAATTGGCAAAAGTTATCGGAGCGAAATTTGTTGAGGGTGTATATGTTGTCAAAGTATATCCTAAGAGTTCTGCATATAGAGCCTCAATATCTGAGGGTACGATTATCATGGAAGTGAATAATCAGGAGATAACTTCGGTAGAGGATATACAGAAAGTGCGTTCTGACTTTGGTCGGAGCAAGAATTGGATTCCTTTGATAGTACAGGAACCCAATGGAGCGATAGCCAGCAAGATTTGTAGAATGTAGTTTTTTTGGAATAGATATATTTGCAGGTTGATTCATAAGGGATCAGCTTGTAGTAGCTTTAACTTTATACCATATAGGAGCCGAGTAGGAGCTGTGGCAAAACAATCTCTGAAATATCGCGATGAAGATCGCTCACTGGATCTCTACTTACGCGAAATCGGAGAGACTCCTCTCATCAATGCTGCCGAGGAAGTGCGTCTGGCGCGAAAGATAAAGCAGGGTGATAAAACAGCCCTGGAAAAACTTACTAAAGCCAACCTGCGCTTCGTGGTCTCCGTGGCCAAGCAGTATCAGAATCAGGGTCTTTCACTGGCCGACCTCATTAATGAGGGAAACATAGGACTTATTAAAGCGGCTAAACGATTTGATGAGACCCGTGGATTTAAATTTATTAGTTACGCTGTCTGGTGGATCAGGCAGGCGATTCTGCAGGCATTGGCTGAGCAAAGCCGTATAGTCCGACTACCTTTAAATAGGGTCGGAACATTACACAAAATTGGCAAAGTCTCAAGCCGGTTAGAGCAGCATCTTGGCAGGCTACCGTCACCCGACGAAATTGCCAAAGAACTTGAGCTTTCCGAAGGTGAAGTTGCGGATACGTTGAAAATATCGAATTCGCACCTTTCACTTGATGCGCCATTTACGCAATCGGAAGATAATTCTTTGATCGATATCTTAGAAGATGAATTCCAGCCGTCTCCGTATGAGTCGCTGTTGGATAGTTCGCTTCGGGTTGAGATCGAGAAAGCTCTTGATTCTTTGACACCTCGCGAAGCTGAAGTGATTAACCTTTACTTTGGCCTCAACCATGAAAAAGCACTTACTCTTGAGGAGATCGGTGCACGCTTTTCGCTTACTCGCGAAAGAGTGCGTCAGATCAAAGAGAAAGCTATTCGTCGTTTGCGGCATGCCTCACGCAGCCGTTCTCTCAGAGCGTATCTGAATTAGTGAAATCTTATATCGGAATTAAGAAGGCCGTCTTGCTGAGAAGCAGGGCGGCTTTTTTGTTTGGTTTCAACAGTTGATAAAATTCAGATGTCTGTTTGTGATTTTGAAATGTAACAAGACAGAGATATTCCTATTGATGCTAATTATTGTTTCGATTATACTCATCAGATGGCAGGAGTAATAAAAAAATGGAGTGAGATCGCTTTAGTTTAAGAATATCGTATAACTCTAATAACTTTGGTTTTAGGGGTTGGGGCATCGATATTTTTGCACTTAAGAGGAGGTGGGGCGAGTTATCTCAATCTCGAGGATGAAGTATGGTTGAAAGCACTAG
>JAUVAR010000033.1 GCA_030591625.1 Candidatus Zixiibacteriota bacterium | reverse complement strand
TGTTTAATCCAATCTTCCACGCCAGTAGCCCGAAGATTACAAAAATAAACATGACAAGGATTGTGTATTCTCTTTTTAAGAATACCATTGCGCCATCATGGATGACATCTGAAATCTCAGTCATAAGCTCAGTACCGGTTGGTTTTTTCTTTATCCAACCAAAAAGAATGAGGGCAAAGGCAAGCCCTACCACACCGATACAGGCTGACAACAGACCAATGTTGTCGAACATTAGTTATTACTCCCGTTAAGATTATATCGTTTAATAATTTACGTACTAATTTACCTACCAAAAATGATGCGCGAATATACTCCCACTATAATAGGATGGCAAGGAATATTTATGACGATTTTAAACCGTTTTCCAAACTACCAAATATTTCAATAAGGGCTATATAAGAAGAAAAAGGACCAACTTTGCCACCAGCATAAGTTGGCCCTTATATCATTTTGAAACTAAAACGGAAACTCGATAAGATTGTTCCAAAGAAGTCTATTTTTTAACGCGCAACTTATCCTCAAGCTCTTCAATATATTTCTCAGCAGCAACAGCGGCAGTCGTTCCATCACCTACAGCATTGGTTACCTGTCGTACCAATTGCGACCGGACATCACCACAAGCAAATATCCCTTTAACCGATGTTTCCATCTTTTCATCTGTGATAATATACCCACCCTGATCTTTTCTTATATTCTCTCTTACAAGATTTGATCTTGGAGTAAACCCGAGAAACGGGAAAACTGCACCAACGGCAAGACTAGATTTTTCACCACTCTTTTTGTTGGTCAAAGAAATAGAATTAACCTGCTTGTCTGTTCCTTCTATTGAATCTATAACCGTATCCCAGATGAATTCAATTTTCTTATTGGCAAAAGCACGTTCCTGAATAATTTTTGCCGCACGAAGTTCATCACGTCTGTGAATAATATAAACTTTACTCGCAAACTTGGTCAGGAATGATCCTTCCTCGACAGCAGCATCACCACCACCAATTACAGCCATAACTTGATCTTTAAAAAATGCACCATCACATATCGCACAATATGAAACACCCTTACCGGAGTATTCCTCCTCGCCAGGTATGCCAAGCTTGATCGGTGAACCACCCGTCGATAAAATTATCGCCTTAGCTCTATATGTATTACCCGAGGCACATTTGGCGATTCGATCATCACCATCACAATATACTTCGACTACCTCTTCCGATTCAATTTCCAAACCAAACTTTTGGGCATGATTGGAAAACTTCATAGCCAACTCAGCCCCACTGATATGCTCAAAGCCAAGATAGTCTTCGACTTCTTCTGTGTTAGCAATCTGCCCACCCGGGATATACATCTCAAGCGAAACAGTCTTACGTTTTGCTCTGGCCGCATACAACCCGGCACAAAGACCGCCCGGTCCACCACCAACTATCACTACATCATAAATTTTCTCTTCAGCCATTTTCTATTCCTGTCAAAACTGATTATTAACAAAACATGACGATCTTCCAGATTAAACTGAAAAAACCGCTCCTGGTTCACTCAATATAATATTTTTAATAAAATAAAGAAGATCTCCCCAAACAAGCACTCGTTCTGATCTTCTGCCAATAATTACCAATCAATACCTTTTTGAGCCGGTAATCCTTGTTGATAGGGATGCTTGACCTCCTTCATTTCAGTCACCAGATCAGCCTCCTCAATCAACCACTCAGTAGCATCACGACCCGTAATAAGCAAATGTCGCATATGATCACGAGCCTCAACTATCTGCTCAAGTTCATCATCAGTAACAAGTCCCAAAGATGCAGCCACATTCAATTCATCTAAAATAACTAACTGATATTTGTCGGATTTTATCTTTTCGATTGCCATCTCAACCCCAGCTTTGGCTGCTGCCCGATGCTCTTCGAAATCTTTGGTATCATCCACAATCCCAACAAACCCTTCCCCAACTGTATGCAATTCTACATTTGGTTCAAGATTCTTAATTCCCTTAAGCTCACCATATTTCCAGCTCCCTTTAACAAATTGAATCATACAGATATTCCAATTATATCCAACTGCCCGCACACACATTCCAAGCGCAGCAGAGGTTTTCCCTTTGCCATCTCCGGTATAAACCAGCAGCAATCCTTGTACCTTTTTCTTATCCATAGACTTACCTCAATTTTAGCAACAATAGGTATAAATACGACATTTTTGGAACAAAGACAAATGTAAAAGGTGCCACGAGAGTTAAACTTAGCCCTAGAAGACAATAATAGTTTTATAAGGGCTTTGTGAAATTTATAACAAAATACTTCTTGACATATCTTGTTTCATTGACCATTTTTCTAATAAGATTATTGCGCCCGAATTTGGTTTAATTAGCCCGACCCTGATTTTAATGCGCCGGGTAAGAAATATCAGGAGGCTGCTAGTGCAGTTTACAAAAGCCGAAGAATACGGTGTTTTTGGAGTTCTCTATCTTGCTGAAAAAGATAGCTCTTTGGTTACCCCTCTTTCAGAAATATCTGAAGCCCAGGGTATTCCAGAGAAATTCCTCGCCAAAATATTCCAGTCCTTGTCCAAAGCTGGAATAGTTCGTTCTCATCGCGGAGTTCGTGGTGGATTTACATTGTCCAAGAAAGCAAATGAAATCACGATCAAAGAGATCCTTGAAACTATTCAAGGACCATACCATCTCATGAAATGTGTTAGTAGCATGAGTGAGTGTGATCGTTCTGAAAAAATTAATGGGTACTGTGCGTTGCGCGAATTGCTGGTAATTGCTGAAAAGCAGCTTGTTGATGTCTTTGAAGGTCACACCCTTGCTGACCTTTTAGCCTGGCAACGAGCGAACCAGATTCCGCACTAAACAAACGGCCTCACACACTCCAAACAGGTTTACAACCCTGATTTGATGTCGTATCATACTGGACTTGAAACTAAACCCGAGGAGTGTTTGAGATATGGCTGCAAAGTCTGATAGGTGGATTACTGATACGGCCCGCCTGAATGATATGATAAAACCGTTTGAATCCGAGCAGGTTCGTGATGGAATCAGCTATGGGGTCTCTTCCTACGGATACGATATAAGTCTGACTGATGAATTCAAAATATTCAGGGGGCACAGTCAGGCTGAGATTGATCCTAAAGCTGACAATAGTGCTTTGTTTGAAGATGTTAAGTCGGACTCAATATTGATTCCGGCTAATTCGTATGCTTTGGCTAAAACACGGGAATATTTTAAGATTCCTCGTGATATTATTACGATTTGTTTTGGAAAGTCAACTTATGCCAGAAGTGGCATTATTGTGAATGTTACACCATTTGAGCCGGAGTGGGAAGGGTTCGCCACTATTTCGCTGGCCAATACAGCCCCGGTTCCGGTCAGAGTATATGCAAATGAAGGGATTGCCCAGTTGATATTCCTGGAAGCAGCAGAAGTTTGCCAGGTTTCGTATAGAGATAAGAAGGGAAAATATCAGCGTCAAACGGAGATTACGCTGTCAAAATCAGAATAATTGTGCCGACAATCTATTATAGTGGGCATAATAATTTAATAATATTCGGGAGTTGGAAATGACGGAAGAAGCCACAAAGGCGATAAAAAACGACAAAAAAGCATCTGCCAAAAGGCGTATGGTTACAATTGATGGCAACACCGCCGCTGCTTATGTAGCCCATGCTACTAACGAAGTAATTGCGATCTACCCTATCACGCCATCATCAAATATGGGTGAAATTTCGGATGCTAAATCTGCAGCCGGTGAACGTAATATCTGGGATACTGTTCCAGTCGTTGTTGAAATGCAATCAGAAGGCGGAGCCTCGGGTGCAGTTCATGGTGCTTTGACAACAGGTGCTCTTACAACAACATTTACTGCCTCACAAGGTTTGTTGCTCATGATTCCAAACATGTTTAAGATTGCAGGTGAAATGACACCTACTGTCTTCCATGTTTCAGCGCGGGCAGTGGCAACTCATGCCCTGTCAATTTTCGGCGATCATTCCGATGTCATGGCAACTCGTTCGACCGGATTTGGTCTGATAGCGGCAGAATCAGTTCAGGAAACTATGGACTTTGCTCTTATAACTCAGGCAGCTTCCTTGAAATCAAGAGTACCGTTTATACATTTCTTCGATGGTTTCCGCACCTCTCACGAAGTTCAAAAAGTAGAAGAAATAACTTTTGACGACATGCGAGCTCTCATACCGGAAAACCTCGTCTCCAACCATCGTGCTCGTGCCCTCTCCCCTGACCGTCCAAGTATCAAAGGCACCTCGCAGAATCCTGATGTATTCTTCCAGGGTCGTGAAACTTTAAACAAGTTCTACGATGAAACTCCATCAATCGTACAGGAGCAGATGGATAAATTCGCCAAAGTTGTCGGACGTTCTTACCATCTATTCGATTACTTCGGTCATCCAGAAGCCGAGAACGTTGCAATAGTGATGGGAACCGGCTCTGAAGTTGTGCATGAAACTGTCAAATATATGGTTGATGCAGGCGAAAAAGTCGGAATGATTAAAGTCCGTCTCTATCGTCCGTTCAGCATTGATGCGTTTGTTCAAGCACTGCCTTCAACAGTTAAGAATATTGCCGTATTAGATAGAACTAAAGAACCGGGTGCAGTCGGCGAACCTCTTTATACCGATGTACAAACTGCAATAAGTGAAGCTTTGGAAAATGGTACCGCACCATTTAAGGTTCATCCAGTTGTTGTTGGCGGTCGTTATGGCCTGGGTTCAAAAGAATTTAACCCACCAATGGTTAAAGGAATCTTTGCCAACCTTGAACAAAATAAACCTAAGAATCATTTCACGATCGGTATTAAAGATGACGTCACCCATACATCACTTGAATACGATATGTCGTTTGATCTCGAAGGTGATGATTTCCGTGGTCTCTTCTTTGGGCTTGGTTCGGACGGTACCGTCGGAGCCAACAAAAATTCAATCAAGATCATCGGCGAAAATACTGACATGTACGCGCAGGGTTACTTCGTTTACGATTCCAAGAAAGCCGGAGCTGTTACAGTTTCTCATGTACGCTTTGGTAAGGATAAAATCCGTAAGCCTTATTTGATTACTAATGCACAATTTGTTGCCTGTCATAATTTCTCATTCCTTGAAAAATATGACATGGTTGAAAAGTTAGTTCAGGGTGGGACATTCTTATTGAATGCACCTTATCCTGCCAAAGAAGTATGGGACTACCTGCCTAAAGAAGTACAACAGGAATTAATTGCCAAGAAAGCTAAGTTCTATGTTATCGATGCACTCGCACTGGGTAAAAAACTCGGCCTTGGTGCTCGTATTAACATGATCATGCAAACTGCATTCTTCAATATTTCAGGTGTGCTTCCAGCAGACGACGCAATAAAAGCGATCAAAGATATGATCGTTAAGACCTACGGCAGCAAAGGCGAAAAAATCGTAAATATGAATTATGCGGCCGTTGATTCTGCCGTTGCCGCCCTTGAGGAAGTTACTGTTCCTAAAGATGTAACCGCAGTTGTCTCTCGTCCGCCAATCGTTCCTGCCTCTGCTCCAGAATTCGTTCAGAATGTAACGGCTGAAATTATTGCCGGTCACGGTGATGATCTTCCGGTCTCGGCATTCCCTGTCGATGGCACCTATATGACCGGTACGACTAAATACGAAAAACGAAACATCGCGGTCGAAATTCCTGTCTGGGAAGCTGACGTTTGTATTCAGTGTAACATCTGTGCGCTCGTATGTCCACATGCTGCAATCCGACCAAAAGTATTCGACAAGAGCTATATCGATCAGGCTCCGGCTGATTTCAAATATGTTGAAGCGAAAACAAAATCATTCGAAGGAATGTATTACTCGCTTCAGGTAGCTCCCGAAGATTGCACCGGCTGTGTCATTTGTGTCAACGCATGTCCTGCCGTCAAAAAAGAAAATGGCGAAAAGACAGACATAAAAGCTATCAACATGGCTCCTCAAGCTCCGATTCGTGAAACTGAAAGAATCAACTGGGATTTCTTTGTTGATACCCTTCCAGAAACTGATCCGGCTCTTTTCAATGTCGAAACTGTTAAAGGTTCTCAGTTCATTAAGCCGTTGTTCGAATTCTCGGGTGCTTGTTCCGGTTGTGGTGAAACACCGTATGTCAAATTGATGACACAACTCTTCGGCGACCGGGCACTTTGTGCCAACGCTACAGGTTGTAGTTCAATTTATGGTGGTAACTTGCCGACTACTCCATACTGTCAACGTTCCGATGGTCGTGGACCGGCATGGTCAAACTCACTCTTTGAAGACAACGCCGAATTCGGTTTTGGAATGCGTCTGACCGCAGACAAACTTCAAGAGTATGCACTTGAACTTACCAAGAGTATTGTCCCGGAAATGTACGACGATATCTCCAAAGCTGATATGGCTTCTCAGGAGGGTATCGAAGAACAGCGAGCGAGAGTTGTAATTTTAAGAGATAAGCTCAAAGGATTGCCAAAATCTGATAAAGCTGCAGCTTTAGAATCTGCTGCCGATTTCTTAGTCAACAAATCTGTCTGGATCATCGGTGGTGATGGTTGGGCTTATGATATCGGATTTGGTGGACTCGATCATGTCTTAGCTTCCGGAATGAATATCAATATCTTAGTGCTCGATACAGAAGTCTATTCCAATACTGGTGGACAGATGTCAAAAGCAACTCCTCGTGCCTCAACCGCTCAGTTCGCAGCTGCCGGTAAACCGAGACCGAAAAAAGATCTCGGTCTGATGATGATGTCTTACGGTAATGTCTATGTCGCTCAAACTGCTATCGGTTCGAGCTATAATCAGACTGTTAAAGCGATGGTTGAAGCAGAGAAGTTTAATGGTCCTTCACTCCTGATTACATACAGTCACTGTATTGCTCATGGAATTGATATGGCCGATGGTTTAACCCGTGAAGATATGGCTGTAAAGTCAGGCCACTGGCCACTTTATCGTTATAATCCAGATCTTATCGATCTTGGCAAAAACCCGCTCCAGCTTGATTCCAAGGCTCCAACTATTAGTTTCAAAGAGTACGCTTACGCCGAAAACAGATATCGTACTTTGGTGAGCAAAGACCCATCAAGGGCCGAAACGCTCATTAAGCTTGGTCAGCAGGACTGTGACAGACGCTGGAATCTATATAGCCAGTTAGCTACTATGAACTATTCACAAGAATAGTAATCCGGCAATTTTTTAATGACCCTTCAGGGGCGGGATTTTCCCGCCCCTTTTTTTTTGATAATAAACCACAGTTGCTCTCTCTGACACTATCAAGATTTATGCTCAATAGTCCGATAATACCTTACAAACATAAGATAACCCTACTTTGGAGGTATAATGAAGTTCGCAAGGATAATAGCTCTTGGCCTGATTTTGGCTATAGCAGGAAGCAGCTTAGTTACTGCTCAAGACAGTGAACAGGATATTGTTGATCGTTACTTAACTCGCAAACCAAAGACCGAAAAAGCTGGAAATGACAATATTGGTTGGCTCTCGGGAAGTTTTTCTGTCAATAGAATCAATAAGAATAACCCATACAATTCCTTTGCAATCGCAGAATCATCCAATATTCAAGGTGGTTCACTCCTATGGCTCGACAAAGCTTTCTCATTTGGTGGAGATGTAGGCTTTGTTTTTGGAAAGAAATTCTATGCATCTGTAGGTGGTGAATATTGGTTATCAATGAAAAATGAGCTTGCTGGAGATTTTCTATACACTCCAACTTCCTCAACAATAACCAACCCAACTTCGCAGATTAAAGTTTATGGTATGACCTTGGGAGCCGGTTATTTTCTAACTGGAGCACCAAATAATATTAATCATGTCAATAAATTAGCTGTCAAAATTGGTGCTCAGGCAGGCTACTATGTCGCCAACTGGGATTTATGGCCGGAATATTCTAATTTGAATCTTTCGACTAATACTTCTACAGGCGTAAATACCACTTTCCGTGGTACAACACCTGGATTTACCTTAAATCTCAGCACAGAATACCCTACAAACTTATGGGGTTTGGTAGCTGTGATTGATATGAACTATCTTATGCTGAACTTTGACAATGTTGCTTGGTATAATTCTCAAGACGAGGAAGTTGTTGTTACTTTAGATGGTACTGAATCAACTCGTGTTGACCTCGATTTGTCTGGAATTCGTGGTAAATTTGAGTTGAAAAGGTATTTTTCCTGGTAATCAACAGATTGATAGTGAGTTGTTGACAGACATATTTGAACCACTATCTTGACACGATTCAGAAAAGAGCTAACAGGAGAAAATGTAACTTGAAGATCATATCTCGATTTTTGTTTTTGCTGATCGCCATGATTATAATGGTGGCTGACTTTGATTCAGTACAGGCAGCAGAAAAACTTACAGCAGCGCAGGTCGGCGAATTAGGCCAACCAGCTGGACAGATCGCGTTCATTCGTAACAAAAACATTTGGGTTATGGATGCTCGCGGACAAAACCAACGAATGATTTGTGAAATAGGTAATGCCGAAGGACGACTCAGCTGGGGACCCGACGGTCGCCATATCGTCTTTACAAGAGCGGGTAAGGTAAATTTCCAAAGCCCGGACAATACTGGTGGACAACACAAAATCTATGACCTCTTCTTAGCTTTTCTTGACTCAGCCGATGTCGGAAAAACGTACTGGTGGAACAGAATCACCGATGAACTCGGTGGTCGTCTTCCAGAATGGATGCCGGATGGAAGAATTATCTTTACTAAAGATATGAACGCCAATCAGGTTGATGCTATTCTCCCCAACTACCAGATTTGTATTCTTGAGCCGTATACTGGGGAACTACAGATCCTGCGAAAAGACTGGCAGAATATGGCAGAGTTTCTTGTCGGACCATCGATGAACAAAAATGGCGATATTGCATTCACTCATTTTTATGATCCTTCCGGTAAAGAAGCTCCCCAACCTCAGGGTATCGGTATTGTTAATATTAAAAATATAATGACATCGATGGACACTATCCGAACTCAGACATCTAAAATGAATAGGTGTATTTCACCTGTATGGTCTCCAGATGGCAAATGGTTAGCTTTTGTATCGAATAATCTTGATAATCCGGGTGTTTTCATTACGACCAAGGATATGAAAAATCGTTATCTTGTGTTTGCTTCCCCTCCGGGAACATACATCAGCACCCTTGCTCCATCATTCTCACCTAACTCAAAGTGGATGACATTTGCAACGACAGATGGTTCAGTTTGGATTTGTGATATTTCGGGTACCTCACCAAAACGTATTTCAGGTCCCGGACTCGATGCAGCTCCAGCCTGGTGGCAGGGTTCAAAATAGACTAATCGTATAGATATAAAAAAACCGGACTCATTATTGATTCCGGTTTTTTCTTTGTCTAATTTGTAATCTCTATTGTCAGACCTTTTTCCAGTTCGACAACAAGTCGATCAACAAACGTAATCCAAAACCGGTGGCACCTTTCGGCACATACGGTCTCCCCTTAGGTTCCAGATCAACATACGCGATATCAATATGAGCCCACGGCCAATCACCTATGAAATTCTCAAGGAATGCAGCCGCCGCACAAGTTCCGGCAGGCCTTCCTCCCGAGTTGGTAAGATCAGCTATCGGTGATTTCATCTGATCGCGGAAATCATCCCAAATTGGCATCTCCCAAACTCGTTCGGCCGTGTTATCGGAAGCAGTTCGTAACTGATCCATCAATTTAGAATTATTACCCATTATCGGCGCACCGGAATACCCAAGAATATAAAGTGTCGCACCTGTTAATGTCGCAACATCGATAACCGCCTGGGGATCAAACTTACTGGCATAATCAAGAGCATCTGCCAGAAGCAAACGTCCTTCTGCATCTGTATTTATATTCTCAATCGTAAGACCCTTACGTGATTTTATTATATCACCCGGCCTCGTAGCATGACCAGAAGGCATATTTTCAGCCATTGGTATCAGAGCTACAATATTTCGTGCTATACCCAACCGTGATGCAGTCAAAATCGCTGACAATACAACTGCCGAGCCAGTCATATCCTGTTTCATTTCATGCATGCCTGCAGATGGCCTCAAAGAGATACCACCAGCATCAAAAGTAACACCCTTGCCAACCAAAACTATAGGTTTCTGTCCTTCGGGTCCACCCTTATATTGAAGGACTGCAAAACGAGGTGGTTCAACCGAGCCTTTGGCGACCGATAATAGCGCACCCATCTTTTCACGTTTGATAGCTGCTTCATCAAGGATTCGACAACTGATCTTATGCTCTTTTGCAAGCGTTGTTATTAAATCACAATATTTTGAAGGAGTCAGATCGTTCGATGGTGTTCCGGAGAGATCACGAACCAACGTCTGACCTTCGGCAATTTCTACACCTCGCATCGTTGCTCTTTCTAATTTTGAAAGACCACCTTTTCTTGGGATAATCATTTCAAATTCAGAAAGTTTTGATTTCTTTTTTGAAGCTGCATTAGTTTTGTACTTGGATAATTCGTAGCTTCCGAGAATATAACCTTCGGCTACCGCCTGAAAAATATCAGCATCTTTTTCGGTAGCCATATAGAAAGATGCACTCTTTATTTTCTTGAAGATATCGAGTTTAGAAGCGGTACCAATAGTCCGACGATAAGTATCTGCATCGATCTTCTTTATATCACCCAATCCGAGCAAGAGTAGTCGCTTTGCACTCATTCCGGACGGAGAGTAAAACATGGCCATCTGACCACTTTCACCGCAGAATTCTCCTGATTTTAACATTAGTGCAAGTGAGCCATCGGTAGCTTCATCAACAGCTTTGAGTTGTTTGTCGGCCAACTTATCAAACATCGGCACAAAGCATACGAGCAAGTCGGTTTCAATTTCATTGAATCCAATCGAGTCAAATATGTACTGCATTATATCTCCTTAAGTTTCCACAATGTTACGTATTAACAGATACCATACGCAACTATTTTTACTTAAGAATTAATTTGATAATATGTTCGAACTCCAATTTTTCATGTGCTGTCAGGTGACCCTGCCTGACAGCCTTGGAGGGCCTGATCGCTCTTGAAGCCGGCACCAGACAGCACAAGAATCATCTTATTAAAAATTGAACTGCATTTACGTGGTTCACACTCCACAAAACAATTTCGTTTTTCTGTTGTACGAATATATCTGATATCGGTTTACGGAGGGCTGGGTTCCTTTTCTTACCTTTATCTAATCGGTGGTCTTTCTTTAAGATTATGCAATAGGATTTCATTACTTTGTAGGGCAGGTCTCTCTTCTGGTTTGAGACCTGTACTTTTACCAGCCTTTTCCGATCCGTCACACCCGCCCAATTCCAAAGTTGCGTCGGTTCTTGCATCCGCGCTTGTTTATAAACCGGCAGTGCCGGTGAACGGACGATTGTACTTGTTACGATATTTTCACTCATAATAAACAGGGCTGAACCACAATCAACAACGAGTTGGTAGCGGAAATGTAGAGGGGGGATGATGATCTCGTGGAACCCACAGTCCGCCGAGGCGGATGGGCGACCAGTCAAAATCGTCACACTCGCGGAGACGGGTGTCCAGATTCCATTATTGTTTTTCATACTAACGGTTAGGAATCACAAACAACATTGAGCTAGTTGCAGAAATATGAGGGAGGTAATAAATTTCACATCCCTGCTGTTGCAGGTCTGTAATTGAGACTGGATGCCCGTTTTCACGGGTATGACGTTTCTGGAAATCAGTTTAGATTTGTAATATCTTGTATTCAGGACGGCTTTTCTTAACATTGTTACAATGAACAAAGGTTATAATACAATGCCTTCAATCATACGCAAATCGTCGAAAAGTCACACTCGCGGAGGCGGGTGTCCAGATTCCACAATTGTTCTTTTTTTTATCCTCATACATAACGTGACCAAGCCACAATCAACTAAGAATAAATAGAGAATATGCATTTTTCATGTAGGGCTGCTGCGTCCGCCATTGGCGGAGAGCCGCCATTATCCGCTGTGTAAGTCGAAACCTAACAGCTAATGGCTGCCTGTGGTCTTGACATCGCGAAGCAATTCAGGATAATCTTAAAGATGAGAGTATTATGATGCATCTTGGACCCTATAGTTCGCCGAGGTGGATGGGCGACCAGCTTTATGATTTCGGGTATGAATATCTGATTTAGTATCGATTATCCAAAAACGACTGATAATTCCGTCTCGTTTCCGAAAGATTATCAGAACCAAACTTTGCAAAAAAGGCATCGCACAATACAAACGCGGCAGCCGCTTCGCAAACAACAGCAAGTGGCGGAATAGCACAATTATCGGTACGTTCGACCATCGCTTCCGCAGGCTTTTTTGTCTTCACGTCAACGGTCGCCAAAGGACGATTCAGTGTCGAGATCGGTTTTGCGGCTACCCGGGCAATGATATCTTCACCATTGGTGATACCACCTTCAAGCCCGCCGGCATTGTTGGTTTTTCTAAAGAAGCCTTTTGAAGGTCCCCCTCGATCGGGATCATAGAATATTTCATCATGAACTTCTGAGCCAAGTTTCCCCGCACTTTCAAAGGCTGACCCAATTTCAATACCTTTGACAGACTGAATGGACATAAGAGCCCCAGCAAGACGAGCATCAAGACGGCTATCTGATTGAGATAAACTACCAAGCCCAACCGGTAACCCTCTCACAATCAGCTCTACAATTCCACCCAGAGAATCTCGTGATTTTTTGGCAGCTTTGATTTCTGCTATCATTGCAGTTTCCGCGCCAGAATCAATACAGCGCACTTCGGATTCTTCAGAAAGTTCTCTGATACGAGCTATTGAACTCCTGTCAATATCATCTATTAGTCTGACCGTTCCGATCTGCAGAACATGGGATGCAAATTCTACATCAAAACTTTCAAGAAACTGTCGTGCAATTGACCCAACAGCAACCCTTGCAGCAGTTTCACGGGCAGAAGCACGTTCAAGCACATTTCGCAGGTCATGATGATCCCACTTAATCCCACCGCTCAGATCAGCATGCCCCGGTCTTGGGGTGGTTGTTTCTTCTGCCAGTCGTTTCTGCTTCAGGCCGAGATTTTTAGGTATTGGCTTGAATGGGTCCATTATTTCAGACCAATTGGGCCAATCGAGATTTTCAATTATAAGGGTGATTGGGGCTCCGGTAGTCAACCCAGAGCGAAGCCCCGATTTGATTTGTACTCTGTCTTTCTCAATTTTCATCCGTCCTCCCCGACCAAAACCT
>JAUVAR010000164.1 GCA_030591625.1 Candidatus Zixiibacteriota bacterium | reverse complement strand
ATCAACCAACTCACGAGAAAAATCTTTCGGATGCGATGTCATAAATCTTATTCGTGCAATACCTGTTTCCATTGCAACACGCTTGAGAAGCATAGGAAACCGAGTTTCGTTATACTTGTAACTGTTGACATTCTGTCCCAGAAGAGTAAGCTCAACAACACCTTCATCGACTAACTTTTTCACCGAATCGACAATGTAATCATCCGAGTGGGAGCGTTCCTTTCCTCGGACATAAGGAACAATACAGTACGTACAATAATTATCACAGCCACGCGAGATCGACATAAATCCAGAATAGTCAGTTTCCTTGACCGGTTCGATAGCATCCATATTTTCATGACCAAACGCAGTCATCACCTGCTCCGCACCCTCAATCCCTTCGATCACATCGGGGAGTTCAAAAAGGCTGTCAGTTCCTAAAACATAATCTACATACGGTACTCGCTCGGTAAGTTGTTCGCCAAGACGTTGTGCCATACAGCCAACAACAGCTATTTGCAAATCAGGTTTTTTCCGCTTATACTTAAAGAGCTCTCCGAGCCGGCCGATAACACGATCTTCAGCCTTCTCTCGTACCGAACAAGTGTTAAGTATGAGAAGGTCAGCTTCAGCTTCAGTCTTGACACGCCGGTATCCTCTTGTTCGCATAGTCGATGCAAGAGTTGACGAATCGGCTAAATTCATCTGACAGCCAAATGTCGTAATGTGGAATGTTTCTGGTTTTTTTCTATCAGCCATATTTCAGATCCTGGAGGTTGGTACGATTATGATTTAAACCCGGAATCCTTTGAAATAAAGGCTAAAATTGCCCTAAAATGCAACTAAAACCTCGTTAAACGTAAAAGTCATTTATAAAGAATGAGCCCTCCTTGCGGAAGGCCCATTCAAAATCGATCCTAACCAGCGTTCTTAGTTAACGCAGCCTATAACCATATCATAACCATCTATAAACAAATATTGAATCATATTTGTGATATCAGCTATATCCACAACGCAATCACCATTGACATCAGCTACATTCAGCGAAGGTGGCTCAGAGCCGCCTATATATAAGTAACTGATGAGAGCCGTTAAATCACCAATATCACATATGCCATTAGTTAGATCGACATCTCCCGGGACCCAAATGCGTGGTGCTACCCGAATAGAGAATTCTTGTTCATCGGAATAGCTTGATGAATTGTCGTCAAAGAGTACAGAGAATGTATATGTTCCCGTATCAACACACGTTCCACTGATTGAACCGATACTATTTATACTAAAACCAGAAGGCAGCGCACCAGATGTAATAGACACACTGTTTACACCACTACCGCCAAGACAAATGAGTCGTCCACTATATGCTTCATGCTGTTCAGCTTCAGGCAATTCGTCCTGGGCTGTTATTATATGCATTTGCCAGGGGAACTTGGACGTGTTTTTCAAAATCCAATCAGAAGGATCAAGCTTAATATCTGCAACAGTTGATGTTCCGATAATCTTGAACAAATGCTCACGTTCAGTTATTTCAAAACGCATTGTGTCATCAGGACCACTATGGAAATCAACAAAGAAGTCTATCGGATTGTTAAATACATAAGCAGTTGAATCCTGTGTCTGTGTCTGCGCTACATACAAGTAAGTCTCATAGTCACCTGATGGTACCCATCGTGACATAAACTCATATTGGTAGTTCGGATAATATGTGCCATGTATCCACTGCTCAAAGAACCAGTCGAGCACAACTCCGGTTGCAACTTCAAATACATTTTTAAATTTCTCCGTTGTTGCAGCACCTAACTTATATTCAGAATTATAATAAGCATCAACACCCTGGAAGAACAGTTCATCGCCAAGCACACCTCTTAGCATGTGACAAACCCAGGCACCTTTATCATAACTACGCCCACCATTGAAAATCATCCAGACAGATGTTGTGTCATAAACATAAATCGTTCCACCACCTGTGTATCGCATTCCATTCATATATGATTGGTAAGATGCCCAGCCTTCTGTCTCGAGATAATAAAGAGCTTCGGCATACGAAGCCCATCCTTCGTTAAGCCAGATATCAGCCCAGCTTTCACAGGTTATCATATCACCCCACCATTGGTGAGCTGCCTCATGAATTATCACAGGTTGATAGAAACCAAACCAACTCCCAGCCATCGAAGTCATTGTCTGATGTTCCATACCACCACCCCACTCAAAATTGGCGTGGCCATACTTTTCATTCATGTATGGATAGATACCAAACTGTTCTGATAACACTTCAAGAATCTGAGGAGTCTCGCCATAAGAAGTTAGTGACAACGCTAATTGATCGGGATAAACAGCATGAACCAATAACATCGTATCATCGGCAAAAACAAATTCATCTTCCCATACAGTAAACGGATAGATCGCTAACGAGAAAAGATAAGTCACCATGGGGTAGCGTGTCGTCCAGAAATAAGTTTCGGAATTAGGAGAAACCTGCACTACCGAATCAAGCAATCCGTTTGAAGCTACGTAGAATGAAGTATCAACCTCAATTGCGATATAAAACGAATCAGCTTTATCATCCATTCTATCTTTACATGGCCACCAGGTGCGAGCATAGTAAGGTTCTGATAATGATGAAATTGATTTCTTACCGTCATGACTATCAAACGCAAATGCCTGGAACCCACCCTCGGTAGGGTGTCCATAGTAATCAATTGTATATTCGAACTGCTCACCTTGAGAATATGTTTGATCCAGGGTAATAGTAATAACATTACCGGATCGAGTGTAAGCTAACGATCCAGATGGTGCTACAATCGATTCAACAACCATATTGGAATAGAGATCGACTTCAATTGCACTTACAGATGCATCTACAGCTTTTGCTACCGTACGAACACTACCATACAAAACTTCTGTCGTGTCATTAACACGGATAAATACATCGTAAAACAGAACATCAAAATTAGTTTGTGTACTTGCTACCTCAGCAGAACTAAGAGCCGCAGCCTCACGAGCACGCTCAAGACGTTTCGCCTTTTCGCCGGCCAACACCTGATGAAATTCTGATGGGCTCAAACTGACCGGATTCTTATAAGGAAATGCCTGTGAAAAGCCCTTGATCGGCAACATTGCCACGATCAAGATTATTGCTACTAAGATGCTTTTAAAACGCACGGTGCTTTGCAAAATGATTCCTCCATACAAAAACACAACTGCTTATCGCAGTTGATATTACACTCCAGGACATAGACGTAAGCCTTTGCCAGACTTACCATTATAGTACCAATTCAAGATAACAATTAAACTTAATATGTCAACTAATCAATTTATTATTCGCAATAACAATGCCGTAATATCTCTACTACGGCATTTCATTATTTGATCTAAATCAGCTATAAACTGTCTTGTTTCTACGTGCTATCCTAAAGAGGATCGGTGCACGGAGGAGGTTGCTGAAGGAACAGATATTCGATCAAAAGAGTTAGATCACCAATATCTACAACTCCATTACAATCGGTATCTCCCATCAACAAAGTTGGTTGTGGTAATATATTATCAATGAACAGATATCTGATAAGTTTGGTAATGTCACCAATATCAATTTGACCATCAGCATCAACATCACCGCGATACTCCCACACAAATAATGTCAGACGAATCGTTTCCTGTTCATTCCAGGCATCGGGAGCAACAAGATAAAGCGAGTCCTGGACATATCCATTCGGCATCTGAAGAGGTCCTATTTTGATCGAAAAACCACTTGGGACAGTCCCCTCATTTGGAAGCGTAGTCAACCAGGGAAGCGACTCGTCGGCAAACCAATCAAGACAGCCACCGGAACGATTTATAACTTGAGTCACAAAGTAATCTTGTGGTGGTGCATTCCTATTTTGTAAAATTGTCATTTCGTCGCGCAAAAGCATCAACTCTGGCGGATCCACTCGTGGCAGAACATTTGTTCGTACTATCATCAGTTGTGGAGAGTTTATCGCATTGTCAGCAAACACAGCAATAGTATCAAAATACGTACCCTGTTCTACCTCAGGAGTAACTGCACGAATATTCCATACTGTAGGAAATGTAGCAGGATCCGCAAAAACTGTAAATAGATCGGACTCAAATTCAAGTCGAGGCGTTAGAAAGCCATCCCCACCCAGATTTGAAACTGTCATCACAGCCGTTGGTAATAATTGACCAAAACCCTGATAACATTGATAAACGTCAAAACTAATTGTATCAGTGTTTAGACCTATGACAGCAGGATCAGTCACAAAACGCAATCTGATCGGAACCGGTTGCGGTGAATTTATCGCTTCATTTGATGAGACCCAAATTGTGTCTTCCCATTCATAACCATCCTGAGCACTCTTGAAATCAAATGTCACAGTTATTAATCCAGGTGCCGTTCCTGTTGCGGGTGAGACATCAATGATTTTGTCATCGTTAAAGGTGACATCGTAGTTCATCGTTCCGGCACCACCGTTAAAAATCTGAAATTCGCGTGTGAACACAAACAGCTCATTCAACTCTACAACATACAGTGGTTTATAATCCAAATCGATGATTGGCAAGTCGGAACCAACAGTCAGATTGACCGGCACTAAAATTGGAGAATTTGTTGCATTGGGATCAACAATCGTAATTGTATCAAAATAATCGTTAAACGCAAGCCCGGTTATATCAATTGAGAGTGTTACATCACCTGCATCGGTCCCCGAACCGGGACTCAACCCAAGCCATGTCTCAGTGTTTGAGACAGTCCATTCAAGTGGCACCCCACCCGCATTACTAATCGACAATACTTGCGGTGATGGATTGTCTCCCCCCGCTACAGCATTGAAAAAGAATATAGCAGAGCTGACATCTATCTCAGCAGGTGCAGGTGTAACTTCAACCTCAACATAAACGATCTGAGGAGAATTTGGCACTCCCGAAGATGTGACTAATATTGAATCAAAATACGTTCCAGCATCCAAACCTGTAATATTAATAGAAGTCGTAATCAACTGTGGGGTTGAGCCGGACAGACGATCCAAAAGTAACCAGGGTGCACTCTCAGTAAGCCCAAACGTGAGCACAGCACCGTCTGATTGTACCTCGAATGTTTGGTCCGCAGGATTGTCACCAGAGGCCTGCGCTACAAACTTAAGTGTATCTTCGGTTAAAACTAAAGAGCCGGCCGGAGCATTAGGATCAAAGATTTGCCAGCAATGAGGGCCTTCCCAATCGGGAAATATCGTTGTCTGCGGGTTGGTCCATTTCCAGGTCCCCCCCGGAGGAAACCACGATGAATCAAGACAAACCTGCTTGCCATGCTCACTGGCCGCAAAGGGACCAATACTTATCGAATAACCAATATCATTGTACCCTGAATAAAGTCCCCCCGAAGCGGAAAAATTGACTCCAGCAAAACCAATTGTATCAGCTCCAGATCCATTTACAGAAAAAAGATTGGCAAACGTAGTAACAAAGTTGGTATTAAATCCGTTCTCAAATTGGCCTGTCAACCCACCCCAATTTGCTCCATTGTCAGAATAAACCCGAAAACCATTTCCAATTACAATGTAATCTTCGGCAGTTGGGTTATCCAAATGTAAATAGAATTTTACCGGTTGGTTGATTAAAATACTGGTGGCATCACCCGGAACAAGACCATCGGTATGATCCAGTGTAAGAACTTGTCCCGTTACCGGTGAAACCCATAGCACCGATACAATAAGAACCGAAACAATAAGAAAGCGTTTCATGAGGTCACTATCCTTTCGGGGAGAAGCTCAATTGTATGTTTCCATCAAAAAGATAGAACCTTAAAACTGAATCTTAAATAAGATGCTCTCAATAAGGCTCAGTTTGAACGAATCTCCCTTCGATCCGATCTTTGAAGACTATTGACAGGAATAGCATTTTATGCTTTGTGAAGTAATCACAGATCTGTCTGTTGAATTTAAGATAAAGCCGACATCGCATTGTGTCAACTTTTTAACACTTAATATTTTAGGATTGGATATCAATCGCCGGTGCGATCACACAGAAATAAATGAGAATTTTACTTCTTTTTCTTCTTGCTGCCGGTTGCAGCTCGCGGCTTGCGGGTAGTTGTCTTGCGAGATTTGCGTGCTTTCCTTTTTACTTTTGCAATCTCTTCAGCGAATATCTTCTCAAGCGTATAAGAAGATGGCGTCATATCGAGCAAACATATTTCAAAAAGCTCATCAACCCGCTCAATTGGGAAAAACTTGGTCTTTCGGATAATTTCACGAGGCATATCATTGAGATCTTTTTGATTCTCTTTTGGTATCACGATATTATGAATACCCGCACGATATGCGGCAGCTATTTTTTCCT
>JAUVAR010000160.1 GCA_030591625.1 Candidatus Zixiibacteriota bacterium | reverse complement strand
TCAGTTGATCAAATTTACCATCTGGAACCATGTAACTGATGCCGCACCAGCAAACGATCTCTGGAACTCAGGTTTCCAGGTGGTACAGATATCTGACGGTCTATTCAGTTACAAATTAGGCTCAAACATCCTTCTGCCGGATGATCTATTCAGTGATACGGGTCGCTGGCTCGGCGTAACAGTCAACACTGATGCTGAAATATCTCCCCGCACGAAACTTAGCTCTCATGCGTTCGCTTACCATGCTTTGCGGGCGGATAGTGCAGCGTATGCTACAACAGCTGTCAATGCCACCAACGCAGTCCTCGCTGAGAATGCTCAAGGGTTAGACGGATTGGAACCAACATATTATCTTGACTGGAATAATTTAACTGATGTTCCGGCCGGGTTCGCTGACGGGGTCGATGATGTCGGTGGGGTTGGTGATATTACTGCCGTTAGTGCCGGCAGTGGTCTTGCAGGTGGAGGAACTGCTGGAGATGTTACGCTCAGTGTGCCCAGAGGTGGAATACTCGCAACTCACATTGGGGCGGATGCGGTTGGAGCCTCAGAATTGGCAACCAACTCTGTATATTCCAGTGACATTATTGATGACCAAATCACAAACTTTGATATCAACGCCACTGCCAATATTGCAGCATCCAAGATTAATGGCACTGCTGCAACCTGGGGGGCGGAAAATCACTACACCAAGTCGAACTACTTCGAAGGCGGGACCACTTCTTTTTATGACTCCACTATGCGTATTAACAGCGATGGGATTGTAATTGGTCGGGATAGGTCTCCTTCAAACCTCTCCTTAATACTTCTTCAAAGAGAATATAACACATTTGACCATATGACCAGTATATACCTAAGTTCATTCGTAAACTCAGGCAGTGGAAACTTGAAAGGGGCTAGATATAGAGTTGGTAGTTCCACCGGTGGCACCGGGACTCGATATGGGCTCTATGTTGAAGCCAATAACGATCTTGTAAGCGGTCTTGACCGGTACGGTGTTTATTCACTTGTTGGTAATTCCACCAACGAAAATGGGAATTCGTATGGTTTAATATCTTATGGATATGGAGGAGTTAAAGCTTACGGCATTTATTGCTATGCTAACTCTGGTTCCACTGCTTCGTACGCCGGATATTTTAGTGGTAACGTTACTGTAACAGGCTCGCTGAGCAAGGGTGGAGGATCGTTCAAGATTGACCATCCGCTTGACCCGGAGAACAAGTACCTCCAGCACTCGTTTGTTGAATCACCGGATATGATGAATGTTTACAACGGCAATATCGAACTTGATGCTAATGGTGAGGCAATTGTCAGGATGCCTGAGTATTTCCATGCTCTCAACAGTGACTTCCGATATCAGTTGACTTCAATCGGTGCCCCCGGACCAAATCTCTACATAGCGCAAGAGATCCAAAGCGGGGAATTCCGGATTGCTGGTGGTCAGTCGTTTAGTAAAGTTTCATGGCAGGTGACCGGAATCAGAAAGGATGCCTGGGCACAGGCAAATCGAATTCAGGTCGAAGTTGACAAGCCTGATACTGAGGTAGGTTATTATATACACCCGGAAGCGATCGGTCTTGATAAGACAATGTCTGTAGATCATGAGCAAATAAAGCAAGCTGATGAAGCTCAAGAACGTCAGGACTCAGACGAATAGAGACTATTATTCTTTATTTTGAATAAGAGTCTTGAAGCGTACTCGTTCGGATTGATTGAGTAAGACAAAATATGCGGCTGTTGCAACTATCAAAGTTGTGGCAGCCGTTCCTGTTATGAACAGGGTCCAGCTGGTGGGGGATAAGTTCTGTGAAATCAAATAAGCTGTCGGTAACGAAATTAGTAACGACTTGCCTGCTGAGTTCAGACAGGTGACAGCTATCGTGCGAAGTTGAATCGTGAGGGTACGGGCGATTAGCATTGGATAGAGCGTGCTATACAGAAGCAACTGCGGTATAGTCGTGGCAATGGCCATGCCGGTTACACCGTACTTCGGGACAAGATAGATTGCCAGAGTGATTCTTAAGATTACTTCAAAGATCAGTACCTTAAGCAAGTGTGAGTGGCGGTCAGTTCCAAACAGAATTGCGTTGCCAAGGATCTGGGGCAGAAAAACAGCTGTTCCGATTACGAGTATAACCATCGCCCGGGATGCTTCGGAGAACGCTTCGGGAAGCCAGAGGGCTACGAATGAATCAGCCCAGAAATAGACCGAGACGGCAAGAAAGACCGATGCGAAACTAAGATACCTGATACCATTTAAGTATAGTTTAATAATCCGTTCGAAATCATCATTGCTCTCCCAATGAGAGATTGCCGCGGTTAACGGTGCCCCGACAACATTTACAATATTTCTCAAGTAGAGCATCAATTGTGAGGCAGGTGCAAAAATACCGGCTGCTGCGGCCGAACTTAACGCACCTAACAGGATAGCATCGGAATTGAATATAACGAGCCAGGCCAAACTGATACCAAAGGAGATACGAGAATATTTTATAATAGCCGAACGGTCATCGGTTTTTTTAAATGATGGGCGGAAACGAAGGGAAGGGAAATAACGTCTGACAATTAAAATCGATGCAAATTGTCTTAGCGACATTATTAAAAAGATTGCAATTGCCATCTCAAAAAGCCCATAGCCATTTGAGAGAAGCCAGACAAGAGCTGTCACTCGGCAGATTTCTTCAACAATCTGAAGAATCATTGATAGATCATGTCGTTGGAATCCTGTAAGAGCAGCACTAAATGGTAATAGATAGAACCTTATCCCGACGTAGAATGCGAGAACCTGGAGCGCTTTGACACCTTCCGAGATTATGTCCGAATTCTCTATGTTGAAAAACCTAAACAAATAGTTGGCAGAAAGTGGCAGGAGAATTATTATCAAAGTGCCGATGCCAATGAAGTATGGCCAGATAGTGTTAATCGCCTCGTTGGCGGTCTTGTTATTGGCGCGACCAAAAGATTTTGAAAGGAATCTGAGCAGGGCTCGTTCGAGACCGAGATCGAAGAGTGAGAAATAGGCTATCGTCTGAAAGACAATTATCCAGACACCGTAGCGATCTTCTCCCAGAGTTTTGGTTATAAACGGTATGAAGAAAAATGCTATAACTATCCGAAGGCCAAAATTGACCCAGGAAGAAAATATATTTTTTGTTAGCTGACGATTTAGTAACATAATGTATCTTGATGTTAATACTGTATGCGGGATAAAAATAGCGTTATTTTTAAATCACTACAATGAATCGTTTTAATGGATTGTGATGATATTTGCTAAGATGAAAATTATTATTAAAAATCTCTCTCTGCTGTTGTTGGTTTGTATGCAATTAACTGGGATTGGGTTGTTGGCCGAAGAGATCAAAGAACGTCCGACGGTTGGTGGTATAATTCTTCCGATACCAATTAAATCGATTTCGATAGTTTCTGAGAATAGACTTCTATCTTTTGCAGATTCACTTGTACCCCTTATGCTTGAATTAAATAGATACGGTAAAGTGAGATATACGGTAGCTCTCAATCCAGAAGATAGTTTGTTTGCAAGGGTTGCAATGGACAATTTTTCAGGTGAACAGTTTTATCCGGGAATGATTGGGAATAATGCAAGGCGGATGAAATTTGCTGCTGTGATGATAGTTCGGGCAGGGAAGACAAAGCACAGGCTCAAGTTTGGGATTGATGCAGATTCTTTAATTCGTAACTATTCTATCTTTGAAGCGACGTTAAGAGCTAACAATTTAAGTTCTGTAAAATTAGAAAACTTTCCATCATATTTCTGTAATTATAAAATATCTGACTCGTTGCCTGTCACCCATTATCTTTTGACTAAAGTTGAATTTGATAAAAAAGGTCGGCCCCTTAAAATTGAGAAAATCAATTCGAGTGGGAGTCAATTTGAACAAGAATTGTCTAGTGCGATCAATTGGGCAAAGTACAGTCCTGCGAAGAAGAGAGGGATAGCGCAGAAGGGTACAAGTTATGTTCTGGTAACATTATTCCCCGAAGTAACTTATCCTGCTAAAGTTAGGACTGATTCGACCTTAGCTGAATCATACTATTTTGAAAAGTATCGCATTCAATTGTTTGGTTCCAGGCCGGAACTAATTCTTCCGCCGATTCCCAAGAATCTTAATTATAATAATATTTCAATTGTTAACTATCCCGCTCCTGATTCGGGTCGAGTTTCATTGTTGGTTATAATAGATACTCTCGGGCAGACCAACCTGCTTTCATCGGGGCGAATTGGTCATACGGATCGGTACGCAGTAAAGTCAGTTGTAAGTAGAGTTCGTTTTTACCCTGCCAAAAATTTTGATGGATTGCTTGTTTCATTTCGAGGAATTCTTGATCTGGAAACAAATGGTAGTACATACGTACGAATACTCCCTCGCTGGTTAAATCAGCCTCAATTCCAAGTCGCTCCTTAAGTATTTGCCTTACAGTAAGATAAGGTTTTGGGTCATCATGTCCTTAATCGGGGCAGCGCAGATACTGCGATTGCCTGATTATTTGTAACGAATCACATCTAATAGTTAATCGACCTGATAGCAACGAATTACGGAGTAATTATCTGGTTGTGTCTGATCGGCATGTTCTTTGTGTTCTTTTTACTGAACAATGGTAACGCAAGGCAAACCTATCTTGGTCTGGAAGAAACCAGTATTTAGATGGTATAAGGAACGGAGGACATGATGGTACTCGCAACTCGCTTTTTTGATGCACTCTCGGCGGTAGTGATTTTGATCACAGGAGTGTATGTTGAGATTGTCTTCTCAGACCTTTTTGGAATACCGTGGAAACTACTTTTAGGAGTTGCAGTTCTTTCGTATGTTGTCCTCCTGATACATAAGATATTGGTGGAAATTTCGGTCTGTTCTGAGACTGAATAGTATAGTTGAGGTAGTGATTAATTATTCCCTTGACTTACTCCGAAATTCCTATATTTTGGCTGAATTGTTTAGCTACCTTAGAGGGTGATTACGTTGAAAGAAAACAAGTTGAGACAAGCGATAGTGATGGTTGGGATCGTTCTAATGTTGATGGTTCCAGTCTATTCGCAAACAGTAAATTCAGACATTACAACGGCGATTGAAGCCGAGGACTATGCTAAGGCTGAGGAGTTACTTACTCAAGCAATTGCTGGTGATCCGTCATACTATATTAACTATCATCTGCTCGGTAAAGTTTATTTCGATCAAGCAAAATTTGCTGATGCAAAAACTCAATTTGAAACTGCTCTTGATAAGAAGAAGAAACATTATGAATCTTTGATGTATCTTGGTCGCTCTCAATTAAAGCTTGATGATTTGGAAGGGGCTGAAAAATCTATCAAGGAAGGTAACAAGAAGGCTAAAAAATTAAAGCCTCAGTTTGCAAATCTTGAAGGATTACTTCTTCTGGCCAAAGAAGATTACTCTGCGGCCGATATTGCTTTCCGCAACGCACTTGCTTTTAGTGATATCAGTGAAGAAAAAATATTGAAAGATTATGAGACTGCGCCTATTTCGCCTGAAGATAGAGCTATCTTGATCGAGCAGACAATAGCTATGCATCGCACTATGAATGCCGAGTATCATACAAATCTTGGGGATGCTAATTTCTATCAGGATATTCCATCACTTGCTATAATCGAATATGAAAAGGCACTTGAAGTAGATAGTGGCTCAACTGAGGTTTACTATCATTGGGCCGAAGCATGTTTGTCGATGAAAGATTATGGCTGTGCTATTGAAAAGCTCAAGTTGGTGTTGACAAAAGATTCTACTCATGCTCCTGCCTGGATGAGGGCTGGTGGTATTTATTATAAAGCGGCCAGATCATCACGCTCCCGTTCGGAGCGAGCTACCAGATATACAGAGGCGATTGGCTCCTATGAACGGTATCTTGAACTCTCAAATGTTACTCCTGATTCATCGAATGTGAGAGTGTTTTTTGAATTAGCAATGGCCTACAGTTCAATCAATCGATTTGAAGATGCTATTAGCAATTTCGACAAAGTATTTACTATTCCAGTCATACCGAAAGATATCTATTTCTATTATGGAAAAGCACTTTTCTGGGCCAAAGATTATCCCAAAGCTACTGAGAATCTGCTCGCACACATGAACTGGGTAACTGAACAAGATGAAGATTACAAATCAAAAATTAAAGATGCTGAGCTATTTAAGCTATTAGGTAACAGCTATTTCTATCGAAAGCCCAAAGAATTCTATAAAGCAATCAAATATTACAAGATGGCTGATGAAGTAAAACCTGACCAGAAACGAATAGTTCAAAATATTGCCGTAGCCTACCATTCCACAAAGAGTTACGGGCAAGCTATTGAGTATTACGACAAGCGTGTGGCTCTTGGGATTGACAGTTCTTCATTCAGAATTCTAAGGAATGCCGGCTATTGTGCGCTCAATATAGCGAGTGGACAGGGTGATGAAGAT
>JAUVAR010000097.1 GCA_030591625.1 Candidatus Zixiibacteriota bacterium | reverse complement strand
TTGGTGATCTGACAGCACTTATTGACTATCTTTTTATATCTTATAATCCCCTGGTTTGTATTGCGGAAGCGAATATAAATGGTGATCCATTAAACATTATAGATATTGGTGATCTTACCAAGCTGATTGATTACCTCTTCATATCATATACTCCGCCGGCCCCTTGCCAGTGACAATAGAGGTATAAGGATAATTAAAGGACAGAGAGCTTCTATTCATGGACGCATATCTCTGTCCTGTCTCTTTGTTATTGATTAAAACGTTATATTTGTTATATTTAGAGTAAGTATTGGACAGTTTCACCGCCTCCACCGTCTCATTACTGTATGGCATTTCTGTAATCAGAAATAAAGCCAATTGAGAATGGCAACAAAGCGGAATCTCCCCTCGCCGCACAGACTCCGAAAGGGAACTTGCATTGATGCATAGAAGTCTTATAATCTTGCTTCTCTTGATCGTCAGCGCAGCTGGTCTGAACGCAAATACAACACCTGGCTCGATTGTGCCGGGTAAATTCCTCATCAAACTGAGCGAACAGACAAGGCTAACAACGCTTACTTCCGCTTTGTCAGCGGGTGAAAAAATAACTCCTGTATCACAACTGAAGGTGGAAGATTCATATCCCGGTATGAACGAATGGTCTCGCTGGTTCAGATATCATTCGAATGATAGTCTGGTAACTTTGGATGATATTCGCACTTTACTTGGCTCTAAAAATATCGATGCAATTGAGCCAGTACATTATCTTGAGTTCTTCGAGACCCCGGCCGAACCACTTTTCATTCATCAGTGGTATCTACAGAACAATGGACAGAGTTACTATGGAGTAAACCGGCTCGACGGTAATTACAATGATACTCAAGTGATGAAGTCTGGTCTTGTTGGAAAAGACATTTCAATGACTCCATTCTACAACTCACCGCCGGCAGAGGCTACACGAGTTGTAGTGGCAATTGTTGATTCAGGAGTCGATCCCACCCATCCGGAGTTGATCGAAAGTTTTTGGAAGAATCCGGATGAAATCCCGGGGAATAATATCGATGACGACCATAACGGATTTGTTGATGATACTCTTGGTTACGATGTATCGGGGGACACTTTAGCGTTCTTTGGTATTAATGGTGACAATAATCCGAGTGATCAAGTTGGACATGGCACTCATGTGGCAGGAATTATTGCGGCAACAATAAATAATAATGGCATCGCAGGAGTCGCCCCCAATGTTGAGTTGATGGCTGTAAAAATACGTCCTAATGCGACCAACGCTGTTGGTGCAGCAGGTATCATCTATGCAATCATAGCTGGTGCAGATGTTATAAACATCAGTTGGGGAACGCCATATAATTCTGTCATTTTGAAAGATGTGATCAGTATTGCGCGTAAGAACAATATCTTCGTTGCTATTGCATCCGGAAATTCTGGTGACAACCAACAATTCTATCCTGCTGCCTTTGATTCGGCCTTTACTGTTGGAGCCGGAAATTCCAAAGGATTTGTGACAACATTTTCTACAATTGGGAATTCGATTGATATCGTTGCTCCGGGTGAAGACATTCTTTCACTAAGAGCTGCCGGCACTGATATGTATGCTACAATAGGTGAACCGGAAGTTCACATCGTTGGTGAAGATAGTCTATACTATCTTGCCGATGGTACATCAATGGCCGCTCCGATGGTTGCGGGTGCTGCGGCACTACTTCTTTCTATTCGTCCTGATCTTGATTTGAACGAACTTGAAGATATTCTGAGACTTGGTGCAACTGACCTGATTGATCCATACAATGTTGGGGATTCATTGGTTGGACGTGATAGCATCTCCGGATATGGATATTTGAATATTAGTGCATCATTAAATCTGCTCGAAAATGGAAGTATGTTCATCGCTTCGCCTGTTGGAGGCAGCCGCTTAACTGGACCTGTAAATATTAAGGTTGCAACGATTGGTGATTACCTGGGTGGGTGGATATTGTTAGATGAGCACGGAAGTGAACTCAGTCGTGGTTTTGATATTCCTTCAGATTCTATTATTTATACTTTTGATAATGCTTGGCCTTCTGGACCTGTTTATCTAAATCTGCAAGATGACAATGGCTCGTCAAGTTATCTTGATTTTATTATTGTAAATGAAAACAAAACAGAAATCAGTTCGCCTCGAATGGGATTACACAACTATTCAATTCCTATTTTTGGTTCAGCATTTGGAATAGACTACGACAGTGTCTCAATCTCTTTTTCTCCATTTCCATTTAACTCAGAAGAATTATTGTTTTCATCAACAGGCGAATTCTTCGATTCACTTATCTATATTTGGAATGCCTCAGGTCTCGAACCGAATGAATATTATATCATCCTCCATGGGTTTTATCAGACAGATGACATCATTGATACTGTGTCGATTGGTATAGAATCAGCCTTTGCCGCAGGCTGGCCCCAAGCCCTGACAGGCCGAGGGTCTTATACTGCGGTTGTTGGAGATATTGATGGTGATGGTTTCAAGGAAATTATAGTTGGGACAATTGTCGGGTTGAATGTTTTCAATTCTGATGGCACCCCACGAGAAGGTTTCCCATTTCTGCCGGACTACGACTGTAGAGGAATCCCTGCAATCTACGACGTTGATCATGATGGTCTCAATGAAATCATCTTTACAAATTCACTCGGAGTATTTGCTATCAATGAAGATGCAACTATGGCAAGAGGCTGGCCTCGATTATGGAATCTTAATGATGTAAGCATTGGATACCCTTCTGTTACTGTAACAAAACTTGGACTTTCCGATGATTCGGTTCTCGTATGTATCAGTGAAAAAGGAACTGTCCTGGCCTACCGTTTTGATGGCAGCCCGTATTTTTATTCTCTGAAAGGCTGGTTTGCAGATTTTAACAACTACCCGACATCATCATTCTTCTATGGTGGCAACTCAGTTTGTGCATCCGATTTTGATGGTGATGGCCTGCGTGAACTTGTTGTTACTTTTTCATCATCGCCCCGTGTTGCAGGACTTGGCATTTTTGATGCACGTACCGGCCAACCGGCATGGGATCGTCCTGTACCCTATGTTGATACGATGAACGTCGTTTATGGAACTGTAATAGGTGATTTGAATGCCGACAACCTGCCTGAGATTATTACTGTTGGTTATGGCGAAAATGCCGTTCGTACTATTTGGGTTAAGACTCGAGGAATTGAGAACCTTCCCGGCTGGCCAATAGAGTTACCTTCCGTAGCTGGTTTCAGAGGTTCGCATCCGATGATAGCCGATCTTGACATGGATGGAAGTCCAGAAATTCTCTGTTCCTTTTTTGAATTTGATATTTCATCTCTATTTGTATTTAGAGCCGACGGCAGTCCGTATGTATCAATCGATGGTCATCCTCCCGGCGAACTATACACCCAACCTGTCACTTTTGGTTCTCCAATTGTAGCCAACGTTACAGGCGACGACTATCCTGAGATCATTATGCGATCGGGATATATCCTTCCCGGAACAGGTGCTGAGCAAATTCATATTGTAGATCATCTGGGATTCCCCATCGATGGTTGGCCTGTTAACACACCAGCCCGTCCACGACAAGTATTTTCAACAACCTTAGTACCTCTGGTTGATGACATTGACAATGATAATCTTGTTGAACTAATCTTAGTCGGTGAAGCAAATGAAATTTATGTTTGGGATTTCGATGCATCTTCTGAAGGTGGTAATAATACTGGTCGTATTTTCCTCGATAATCTAAATTCTGGTACTTATCAAAACTTCGAAACGACTACTGATGTAGAACAAACCAGCAACGAACTACCCGTTAGTTTCTATCTTGAACAAAACTACCCCAACCCGTTCAATCCTACAACGTTGATTAGTTTTACATTAGATAAAGTTTCAGATGTTACCCTTAATGTATTCAATGTTCTTGGACAAAAAGTTGTAACGCTTGTTGATAAAGAGCTTAAAGCAGGAACTCACAACATCACATTTGATGGTTCCGAATTTGCATCAGGTGTTTACTTTTACAAATTAAAAGCAAACGACAACGCGATGTCCCGCAAAATGGTTATGATAAAGTAATGCGCACCCTTCTGTTTACATTGTTGGTTACTTGTGTTTGTACACCCGTCATTCATGCGTTCATTGGTCAGACTCCCGATCAAACACTTCTTTGGAATGACTTTAGCAGTGCAACAACGGTAGATTCATTCGTAGTTCTCACCAATAGTCATGGACTTGTGTCAACCCGTTGGGATGACCAGTCAGAAACTTATGAGCCCCAAATATATTTGACCGTCCCATTAGATATTGTAAATCGTGAACTGTTTGAAAAGACTTTGGTGTTGGAAAGTCGCAACAATCTCCTGTACTTCATTGACCTTACAAATTTGCCCGATATGTCACTACTTGGCATAACAGACATTGATATTGAAATATTCGATTTTGAATTTAGGAACAATGACCTGTTTATTGCCGCGGGCTTTAATGGTATCCAGCATTACTCTCTTGATGAAAACTATAATCCGACATTCGTTGACTCGAGTTTGGTACCAGTCAATGCTGTCTCGTTGCACATTGATAATGACATTCTGTTTGTCGTTGATAATTACAATGGTATTCTCTCTTATAATATCAGTAATGATATGCTGGGTAAACCAGTTGATCAGATTCTTATAGATATACCTGCTCGTCGGATTCATTCGAATAATAATAATCTTGTAATTACTACTGACACACCGAACCTGCTCATTGGTACTATAAATGACGGACAAATTATTATTACTGATACAATTGCTTCAGGGGTATCGGTAGATCGTCTTTTCATAGCTGATTCACTTGCAATTTCAATCTACGACAATGGTACCTGGTGGGATGTTATCAACCTAAACTCCGGCATGAAAGATCGTTATTGGTTGTCAACTCCTATTGCATCCCCATATCTTGGTGATCTTGTAAGTATCGATAATCATAAAAGGCTGCTTCTTCCTGATCGTGAGGGAGGATTGAGAATACTCAGGCTTGACCGAATACCTCTTCAAACTTTCGCCTATCCCGCATGGAGCAGGACAGGACCTGTCTCGACGCTCTTCTTTCATCATAACCATCTCTATACTGGTGGGATTCGTAACCCGCTTGAGGCATGGTTGATAGATGCAGAGTTAAATATGAGTCATGATTTCATTTTATTCTCTGAACTAAACAATGTTAGAGCAACTGCAACATTCGGAGACACTCTTGCAATTCTTTATCCGCAGATTGAAAAACTGATGACTTTGCAATTGAAAGCAGATGCTCCTCCCATCCTCGATACATTAATTGATTCCGATTCAACGCTTACATGGGATGTTAGTTTTGCGGCCAATAGTGTTGGTGGTTTTAATACAATGTTTGGACATGGCCAGTCGCATCTTGATCTCTATATTTTCAATGATACTCTTCCCTTCACCAAGCTTGGGATTCTCAGTCTCTTTGGATCAATTATGGATATCGAAATAATTGACTCAATACTTGTAATTTCAACTAACAAAAACACTCTCTGGACATATCGTATTTACGACGATTTCTATATTGAATTTCGTGCGACGATAAGTTCCGGGGGCAAAATGCATGAACTAGTCGCATTGCCTGCAGACCCTGTGAATAATCTACCGTCCAGACTTATTGGTCTTAGCAGTTCTGTTATTACTTTGTATGATCTTTCAGATTTATCAAACCCAACGATTGCTGAAAATCGTTTATTGAGTCTCCCTGTTTCAAATGCTGTATATGATAACAACTTGCTCTACACCGCAGGTTCACAAGGGATAACGGTCTTTGATTGTAGCAGTCTGCTCCCGGAAGAGATCGACTATGGGGGCCTTCCCGGGAATAAAATAGCGATAGACAATGGACTGGCCGCTGTTACCAACGGAAGTGCTGTGCACCTTTTTGATCTTAGTTATTTATATAGCGAGCCAACTGTAGCAAATCAAACCTTTGAATCTACGTTGTTCGAACTTGGTAATTATCCAAACCCGTTTAATCCAATTACAAATATTAGCTATACTCTTTCTACAACCACCAATGTAAGACTCGACGTGTTCAATTTACTCGGTAAAAAAGTGATAACACTTGTCGATAGTGAACAAAATGCCGGACGACATAGTGTCGTATGGGATGGTTTGAACGAACGTAATGAAACAATTGCAAGTGGAATCTATCTTTACAGAATTAGTGCTGATGGTATGAGTGAAGCTCGCACAATGCTATTTCTAAAATAGTTCACCTATCTTTGGAATCGAATGAAAATGCGACAAGTGATAATAATCGGCATTCTTATTATGCTTTCTCTGGCTGTGGTGCAAGCTGCAACATTCAGAGTTCGCTCTACTGCCGATTCTCATGACCTTATCGCCGGTGATGGCTATTCTGGTTACCCCCAAGACTTGTCGGGAGTCACATCTACTCTTAGAGCAGCAATTGAAGAATCGAATGCTCTTCCTGGAGCAGATACAATAATCATTGATATCAGCTATTCTCCTATCAAACTAACCTTAGGTCCTGTTACAATCAGTGACACAGGTACGATCATAATGGGTGAACGAGGTACTGTTGTCATCGATGGTTCACTCGGTCCGTTCGGATTACCATTAATTATCATTGAATCACCAAATAATATTCTACAGTCGTTACATTTTAAACGATCAAGCCATCATGCTTTAGTAATTAAAAGCCATAGTAATATAATAGGTGATTCAGATATTAATTTATCAAACATGTTCAGTATGAATGGCACCTCTTTTGTGAATGCTTCGGCCATTGCATTGGTTTCTGATTCTGCATACAACAATCAAATCATTGGGAATCTTATTGGCGTTATTGGTAATGGAATAGTCGTTGAGCCAAACCAAAACGGGATTATTATTACTGAGAGGGCGCATCACAACCTGATTAAAGATAATGTGATTTCGGGCAATCTCGATCATGGCATAACGATCGAAATTGACGCTCACAGTAATCAAGTTAGCTCCAATTATATTGGAACCGATATTTCTGGTCTCAATGGCCCCGGCAATGGACAATCAGGAATCATGATTCGTGATGGCGCCTCATTCAATCTTATTGGTGGGACATCAACAGACGAACAGAATTTGATAGCGTTCAATAAATCTGACGGCATAACTATTCTTAACGCATCCAATAATCAAATAGCAGGTAATCTAATTGGTGTCGATCGTTCAAGCAGAGTTACTGCGAGTAATGCAGATAATGGAATCAGCATACTTGGCTTTTCTGTGTCAAACCGCATTGGAGGACTTTCATCTGATTCAGCCAATATAATCAGCGGAAATATGAATTCTGGAATACTCTTGCGAGGTAATGGTGTACGTTACAATTCAATTAGTGGAAATAAAATCGGCACCGATAATTCAGGTTTCAGATATATAGGTAACGGACAGGCTGAAACGATCACAGGACATGGTATCCTGATTGATTCTGGTGCATCTGATAATACTATTGGTGGAGCAAACGAATTAGAACGTAATATTATATCTGCTAATTTCTTTGCAGGGATCAAAATTTCAGCATCTAACAATAATAATATTGCCGGTAACTACATCGGATTGTCTGTGACCGGTGCCAGCTCGCTTCCTAACGGAGTTGGGATTTACATAACAGTCGGCTCGCAAGCAAACATAGTAGGAGGTGAATCATCCAATGCACGAAATGTTATCTCGGGAAATCGTGCTGACATATTTCCATTCGGGTGTGGTCTTCTTCTCTCTGGTTCTGGAACGAACAATAATATAATTAACAATAATTTTATCGGCGTTGATGCAACCGGCACCAGAGCTCGACGCAATGGAAGCTCCGGTGTTATAATTGGGAATGGTGCTTCATCGAATACAATTTCAAACAATCTGATTAGTGGCAATGGTGTTGGGTCATATAATGAGGGAATTGGACGAGGCGTTCATATCTTCGGAAGCGATACAAGGTTAAATCAATTACGAGCGAACTCGATTGGCACTTCATACGATGGTACCGAGCTTATTTATAATTCAGGACATGGAATTGCTGTTTTCGATGGTGCAAGTATGACCGTTATCGGTGGAAACGACAAAGATGATGGCAACCTGATAACTGGTAATCAAGGACACGGTATATATATTCGTGACAAAGAAACTGAACAAAATCTGATTCGATATAACCAGATATTTGATAATGATTCTGTGGGGATTGTATTAACAGAAAATTGCCAAAATGAAATCCAACCGCCAATTATTATTTCTGTAATAGAAAACAAAGTTATAGGATTTTCATCTCCCCTGATGACAATAGATATCTATTATGCAAAGCCTGACCCGAGTAATTATGGTGGCTCTCTTGAACTGCTGTCATCAGGTCGATCAGAATTGGATGGCAATTTCGAAATTATCACCGAACAATTGCAATTTGGAGATACAATAACTGCAATAGTTACAGATTCACTTGGTAATTCATCAAGCTTTGCTCGTAATCTGGCAGTTGGTGGATATACATCAATTAGTAAGAACGATAATATTCTGCCTCAGACTATAAATTTGGCTCAAAATTATCCGAATCCGTTCAACCCAACCACTACAATCAATTTCTCATTGCCAAAACGTATGAGTATCAGAATTGATATTTACAATATTCTGGGTAAACAAGTAGTAACTCTCGCTGATGGTATATTCCCTGCGGGAGAACAAAAAGTCATTTGGGATGGAAGTAATAAAAATAAGAAAGCAGTAACCTCAGGTATCTATTTCTACCGCCTATCAACCAGTGG
>JAUVAR010000079.1 GCA_030591625.1 Candidatus Zixiibacteriota bacterium | reverse complement strand
GACAAGCCATACGACGTAATAGATAAAGGTTGCCAGATCACCAATTGAAAGACCGGTAAAGAGAACTCTCCATCCACCCACAACCAGAACAATGACAACTCCAAACTGCCAGATATAATTATAAAGTGAATCAACCATCCGACTCGACTTTACAGTATCAATTTCTGCCCGACGACGTTCTTTTGCCGCTTCGTTAAACCGTTCACGTTGCGCAGGTTCCAGTACATACGAACGAACAACACGAATTCCTGAAATACAGGCTTCAATGATATCGTTGAAGCTTGAGATTTTCTTCTGAAGCAAAGCGTATCTCTTGTCGAGCAGCGATGCACTCATGAAGAAAACAACAATCAATATTGGAAGCGGACCGGCGGTCCAAAATGTCAGACCCGGATCAATCGAGATCATCATGATGAGAACAAAGATTATATTCAGGAGCGCTTCGTACGTTCTAAAAATACCACTACATGCAAACCATGATAGTTTCTCGGCTACATCGTCGGTCAGGCGTGTAACAATATCACCAGTCCGGTATTTATTATAAAAATCAGGACCTTTGAGTGTAATACTATCAAACGAATGTTGTCTGAAATGCCATTCAAGACGACAGTTCATCCAAGCCCGGGAAGTTTGAAAAACTGTATATAGACTAAACCCGCAAAAACCAAGAGCAACAAAACCGATTGCAAATGATGTCACCACGCTGAATTCATATTTTTCGCCAAAATTAACAAAAATCTGTGCAAGCCAATGATCATCAACAACACCGGTTCGCAAATAATCGACTGTGAAGCCAAGCATCCGGGGTATTGTGACCTGCACAGCTGCTTGAATCGGTGTCAATAACAGGAGTACTGCCAGAACAGTTTTATGCTGCCTGTAGAACTGCCAGAGCCATCGTATATGTCTAATCATTTGTTTCTTCCTTCAATTTATTTTTGAACTGCAAATGGAACAACTTAGAGTAGTAACCATCCTGCAGTATCAATTCAGTATGGGTGCCTCGTTCGACAATCTCACCATGACGCAATACCATAATTTGATCGACATCAAGTATTGTTGTGAGACGATGAGCGATGATAAGCGAGGTGCGGTCTTTCATCAGTCTTGTCAACGATGACTGAATTGTACGTTCAGTTGCGGGGTCAACGGAGCTCGTTGCTTCATCCAAAATCAAAAGATCAGGATCAACCGCCAAAGCTCTCGCAAACGAAAGCAACTGTCGTTCACCTCGACTGAAATTGGCACCTTTCTCCGACACTTTAGTGTCGTACTTATCGGGCAAGCGTTGGATGAAGGTGTCTGCTTCAACAACTTTTGCAGCATGCTCAATCATCTCAGGAGTGCATCCTTCGGCCTCAAGACCGATATTGGCAGAAATATTCCCCGGAAAGAGAATGATATCCTGTAACACCAGAGCGAATCGTTTTCTTAGATCGGATAATCTAATTTCACGAATATCTATTCCGTCAACAGTTATTCGTCCTTTTTGAGGGTCATAGAAACGCAGGAGCAGATTTATTATTGTACTCTTGCCACCTCCCGTGACGCCTGCAAGTGCAACTCTGTTTCCAACTTTGATTTCGAAGCTGACATCCTTTAATATCCAGTCTTCTTCATCGGTATAAGAGAACCAGACATTTTCAAATCTGATTTCACTTTTAAGAGATTTCCATTCAACCGGACGAACCGCTTCGAGCAAACTTGGCTTCACATTCAACAGCGTGAAGACCCTTGTTGCCCCCGCGATTCCTTTCTGGAAATTACCAAGCTGATCGGCGGTGCGAGCGATGGGATCAAATTCTTTCCAGATCAATAGAACAAATAGTACTATTGTCCCTGCAGAGAGATCCAAAAGTCCACCAAGCAGCAATACGGCACCAATCTTGACATATTCTAAAAAGAAGATCGTATTGAAAAATATGACTACAGCTATATTTACCCAGGCATCTTCGGAGAATTTGTCTTCGCTTGTTTTATAAACTTTCCCTCGGGCATATTCTCCGCGATGAAAGATCTGAATGATCGACATCCCCTGTATGAGTTCTGCAAGAGTTGCGGTTACTTCAGCCATTTTTTTTCGTACGACAATAAATCGTGGTGTTGTTATCTTGTGGGAGATAAACATCATCACAGCCAATAGCGGTACAAAGAGAAATACAGTCAGAGCTACCCGCCACTCAACATAGAACATGACAGCATACAGACCAATCATGAGCAAGAGATCCCCCACCACCAGTACAACTGTATTGGTGAAGAGCAAGCGAAGCGATTCGGTATCAGATTCAATCCGAGCCATTAGTCTTCCGACCGGATTACGATCAAAGAATGAGACATCAAGAGTCAAAACATGATCGAAAAGCTTCTGCTTGAGATCGAGCATAATATCCTGACCAATTATCTCAAGCTTCACATATTGGACATATTGAAGCACCAGCGTAAATAGCTGTAATAATATTATAGCCAGCCCAAAATAGTAAATCTCGGTTGCATCCCGAGTTCCTTCGGGCAGAGCAAGCTGTCCTGTTATAGGTCCATCAATCACCTGTCTTACCAGCCAGGGCCAGGCAAGGGTAGCTGCGGTAACTAAAACTAATAGCACAAGGCAGACCATAAGAGGTTTCGAATGGACCGCCAGAAACGGTATCAACTGCCCAAACGACTCCCTTGGCGTCAGCTCTTTTTCATTTATATCAGTTTTTTCATCTTCGTGTAAAGCACTAGTCATCTTTATATATCCTGTCTTCTGTTCAGTCGAATCGGTTTTCAGAGGCTCCGGCAGGCATGAAAAAAGCCCGTCGAGCTATGTTGCACGACGGGCTTGAAATAATCCTATTTGGGTACACTAACTTAAATAGGCAGACTTCTCCCGTCGTAATCCGGATTTACCGGTGGGGAAACATATACTCGGAAATTGTTCATTCGTCTATTTCACTCCACGACGTTTAAGGGTTTAAGTCAGTTAGGTCCATGTATTACGGACCTTGCCATCACATGTTCCAATAATAAACAACTTGATTGGGTAAAATGTCAACAATAATTATTAGATTGTCTGGATATTACTTAATCTACTGGAATATTATCCGACATTATAAAGTAATTAGCAGCCAGCATAGTAGTCTCAGCGATTAACATTATGGATCGAGAGACAGCATATTTAGACTAGCGAAGGCTGCAATTGAAATGTAACGAGGACCTCAAAAATGACTATTCTTGTGATAGACGACGAAGAATTTATCCGCACTTTAGCTGAACGGATACTTCAAAAAAGCGCATATCAGGTTCTACTTGCTGACTCAGGGCAGGCAGGGGTTGATATACTGAAAGAGAATAGTGATGATGTAGCATTGGCGATTATTGATATGTCAATGATTGGGCTTGATGGCTGTGAGACTCTAAAAGAACTACGGATGATAAATCCTGTACTGCCAGGTATTATATCAAGCGGCCATGCTATAACTGCTCATGATTTGCCTCCAGAAATTGTTGAAAATACCTTTTTCTTACAAAAACCGTATCGAGCCGGTGATATGTTGGCTACAATTGATGAAATTCTTCGAAAGAGTGAAGCAAAGGTATAATTTGAGAGCCATTATCTAAAAAAGCACTTTATTAAGCTCAATTCGTTCCCTATTTTTCAATCATTATTTACTGATTCAAGAATAGGGATATTTTTTTGCGATCTTTAAAATTCATAATAATTAATTGCCTTCTGATTCTATTACCTCTCTCTTTATATGCCCAGGAATCACCGAAGAAGAAAATTGTAATCGGCTTTTTAGAAGGTGGCGATTATCCTGATCATTCTATTTTCAGGACTTCTTTTTCCGACCAACTCAAATTGATGCTCGATGATTCATTGAAGCTCTTTCTTCTGCCGAATGGATTCAAATCGAGTGAATGGAAAAGAGATCAAAGCAAAGAGAACGCCCGGGATCTTGCAGCCAATAAAGCTCTTGATCTAATTGTCGCTTTAGGACCCTGGTCGGTCGAAGACCTTTTGGAGGCAAATTGTAAAACTCCAATTTTGGCCGCCTATCGGTTTGATCCTATTGCCGAGGGGATAGTTGATTCCTCTTTTCGGCCGGTAGTAGAAAACCTGACAGTCAATATTAGAAGAAACAGAATAGAAGCGAATTTTGGGGCAATGAAAGCATTGTTCAATGCAAAACGTTTTGGCGTTCTGATTTTCCCTTCCGATAAAACTCCAAATTCAGAAATTGAATACCTGCAGAGTTTGACAGACAGACTCGGAGTAGAACTAATTACGGCCGAAGGTTACGACAACTCCGGTACCTTTGCTTTTTATAAAGCGTATGCAAAAATCAAAACCAAAATTGATGTGCTCTATCTTTCTCCATTGTGGGGTTTTGATTTAACCAAGATGAATCAGTTCTATCAGATGACCGAACGTGACAGGATTCCAACGGTAACATTTGAAGGTTATAATCATATTGAGCGTGGTGCATTAATAAATGCAAGTTATAAGAGTGTTGCCTCAGAAGCTCATCTCATGGCCTGGAAAGCAAAGCAGATTATCATGGGTGCCAACCCTGCAGATTTAAAAGTATTCCACCAAACAAACGGAACGATACTTGTTAATAGTGGAATTGCATCTCGCTTGAATTTGGATCTGCCCGATGAAATTATGGACCGCGCTTCTATTGTTCCAGCTACACCGACCGAAGACTCGGTTGCCCTGACTATAGGTCAGGCTATCTCCGAAGCTAAATTGCAGAACCCCGGGTTTCTTGCTCTCTTCGACCGAATCTCTGAGGCAGAGGCGGAAGCTTCACGAGCTAAAAGCAGCTACCGTCCGAACGTTGATCTGACCGCACGGGCAGTTTATGGTGACGACAACAGTGTTCATAATTCATTTGATGAAATTGAAAACAGTCGATATGCAGCAGGTTTAAGATTAACGCAGAAGATATTCTCGCCTGAAACGATTCGTGATATACGGTTGGCTGTAAATAATAAAGAGTTAGCGGAAATTGCTTATTCTAAAGCAGAACGTGATCTCGAGCTTGCTGTTTCAGAAGCTTTCCATCGAACGAGCAGAGCTGAGTTTATTGTTGAGACAAGAAGAAGCTACCTGCGTGCGTTAGA
Organism: Candidatus Zixiibacteriota bacterium; assembly: GCA_030591625.1. Lineage (GTDB taxonomy): Bacteria > Zixibacteria > MSB-5A5 > GN15 > FEB-12. The sequence goes on along the minus strand of JAUVAR010000079.1, from coordinate 4,763 downwards.
TGAAATCACAGAAGTTGCTGCGATGAAAGAAACACTCGGTGAAATTGATTATAATGAACTGTTACGCTTTCAAGCTGAAAGAGTAAGAGCGAAAAAACTTCTCAAGGAAGCTCTCTCTGATCTTGAGGTGGAAAAAGCACTTTTCAATTTGTTACTGAACCGTGCCGGTGATACAGGATTATATCTTAATCGTGATTATTTCAGAGAGGATGTGCTAACTCGTGAGTATCTCATGCTCTACCCTTACTATGGAAGTGCCAAAAAAGAAGAGACAATAAATTTCTTCATTCGTTCCGCTCTGGCACAATCAACTTCACTTAAGCATATAGATACAGAGCTTGGCAGAATAAAACTCAGACTCGCCAAAAACAAAAGTCGCTATCTCCCCGAGATAGGCTTTCAGGCTAATTTTGATATTGTTGACGAGTTAAGAGAAACTAATGATTTCAAACCGGCCAATAACCAATGGTCAGCCGGGTTGTTACTGCATTGGCCACTCTTTGAGGGAAGCGACCGGCCTCGTCAAAAGAAAGTTCTCCTGGCCTCTAAAGGGCGTGTCGAATATGAACGAGATGCTCAGATGCTTATTCTTATAGGTAAGATTAGAAAGCAATCTCAAGAAATGGCCACAACGATTGGAAATATGCCTTACACCGAAGAAGCATTGGAACATGCAAGTTCGTTCGCTCAAGCTGTTAAAATTGAATACTTTGGTTCCCGGAAATCTTACCTCGAAATGGTTGATGCGATAAATTTGAAAATAGAATTTGAGATCGAACGAATAGAATCTCGCTACCAATACAGACAATCGGCCGCAAGACTTTTCAGATTGTGTGAATGGAGTTACGAAGGTCAAAATTATCCGGCCTCAGTTTTGATTATCACTCGTTTAAAAGATGCCGGTTTTTAATCTCGTTAGATCAAAGAATAAATTCACGCACAAGCTCTACCGTAAATATTGCTACATATAATAGAGAACCGTATAAACGGATGTTGGCGTAGAGCGGTTTGTCATGAAATTGAGGTGGGGGCAAATCGCGACGGAAAGCCAGAAAAACTCTCGCATAACCTATCGTTGAAGTAAACAATAGAATCAGCGTTGGATAAATGTACATCTGAAATCCAAAATCATATCGCAAGATAGAACAAAAAAGCAAAGTAGCTATACATCCAAATGCATATTTCCCCGATAGATTTGATGGCAGTGAAATATCTCTCCCCCGCAAAAGGAATGTACCGAGAATCATTATTGCCAAATCTCTGCCAAGAATTATCGCAACGAGCCAAAATGGGAAATCTCGAAACAAGAGTACAAAGATTACAAGAATTGCTGCCATGATTTTGTCGCAAATCGGATCAAGGGCAATTCCGAGATTACTGACCTGCCCCAGTCTTCGCGCCATATAACCATCGAGTCCATCGGTAATTCCGGCTACAAACATTAAAATTGCTGCAATAGCCGAAGCTTGAGGGCTGTCGAGCCAGATATAATAACCAATTACCGGTGCGATAAATATCCGCGACAGGCTAAGCAGGTTCGGGATTTGCATCAGTTCCCGAATTATCATTGACCAATTCTCCAGAGTTATTTCTTATCTGCCTACATTAGGCAAACGATTTGCAGTAGGCAAGTTAAGAGTTTGTATCACCCTTATTCTCTGGTAGTCATTTTGCAGAAAAATGAGGGATATGAGCGTAGTTTCTGCGTTAGAAAATAACGTGATTTAGTGACATAAATCCTGAACAATTACAGGTCAATCGAGGTTTAATAAAGGAGACGGATTATCGTCATAACTCATTGTCAGGTTGACTTCTACGAAGTTTATCATATATTTAAGAGGGTGGAGGAAACGAAGTATTTCAGATATTTTTGCCTCCCCATCAACTTTCTTACCAGCATTTACTTGGAGAAAAAATGAGACAAGGTGCACCTACACGGATAGTTCTGACTTTTGCAACCATATTGTTACTTAGTGGGCAATTGTTTGCAATTGGACCGACTGATCAAGCTATTGAAAAATGGAAGATAAAAGGTATTCTCGAGCAGAAACTGGCCAACTGGCAGAAGTTTCGTGCCGAGGGTGGTTGTGCTCCTGCTGAACATCCGGTCCGCAGATCAGACCGAGCATCAGCCGCAGCTTCAATGGGTATTGAAGTTGTCGATACAATCAAGATTTGCGTCATCATGACTGAGTTTACAGACTGGCCTGGTTCCGGCCAGAACTTCGCCGGTATGCCCTCTGATTTTGATTCATTGCTTTTCTCCGACCGAGAGAATGATGCGATTTATAACGTCACCGGCTCGTTAACAGATTTCTACTACGAAAGTTCTTACGGTACGCTTCTCATTCAAGGCGATATCTATGGTTGGTATATGATGCCAAAAACATATGAATACTATGTCGGCACCAATGATGGCCTTGGCGGAACCGGACGTGAACTTGCTGCCGATGCAGTTGATGCTGCCGAAGCAGCCGGTGTCGATTTTGCACCGTACGCTAATGGTGATATCTACGTAGATGGTATTATTGTAATACATGCTGGCCCCGGTGCCGAAACTGGCGCTTACGGTATCTGGTCTCATCGTTCAAGCATTACAACACGTATTTATGATGGTGTAAGGATTTCCGACTATACTCTTAATCCTGAAGAGTACGGTAGTGGAATTTCAACAATGGGTGTTTATTCCCACGAGTGGGGTCATGCTATGGGTCTTCCCGATCTTTATGACACTAATGATAGTTCACCCGGTTCAGGTCTTGGCCGCTGGTCGATGATGGCGGGAGGCAGTTGGAATAACAACGGCCGTACCCCTGCATGCTTTGATGCCTGGTGTAAGATGGAACTTGGCTTTGTTGATGTTATCTGGCTTGATTCAAATCTTGCCAATGTAGAAATTCCTCAGGTAGAAACGAATCCTGTTATATACGGCCTTGGTGAAAATCCTGGTGAAGGAACTTCAGTTGAATATTGGTTGGTCGAGAACAGACAAAAAGTTGGTTTCGATGAATATCTTCCAGGAAGCGGTATTTGTATTTTTCATGCTGACAACTCTGTCTGGTCGCAGACCAATCCGGATCGTTATAAAGTTGCCCTTGAACAGGCGGATGGAGACAACGACCTCTCAATCAACGGTGGTTCAGACGCTGGCGACCCATATCCTGGCACATCCAATGCACGTGAATTTCATACTGAATCGACTCCCAATTCACGCGACAACGATTTTATCATTACCGAGGTTGGTGTCTGGAATATCTCTAATTCTGATTCGTTGATGTATGCTGACCTCGATGTAACTTTCTCGCGAGCATGGTTGGAACCGGGTCTTGGAACCCCATACAGTTTTTCTGATGTTGCCGGTGGTGACAGTGACGGTCTCCTTGAGGCAGGAGAGACTATTGATTTCCATGCAACGATAGTAAACAAGATGCGCACCATATATGATCCTGTTGTCACTCTCTCGGTTGACAATTCCGATCTCGAGATTGTACAGAACTCAGTTTTACTGGCTGATGAAATTGTAATAAACAATGGAGCAACAAACGTCGTTCCGATCCAGTTTGTAATTCCTGCAGATTTTGAATCAATCATTTCAACTTTTACGATTGTTATCGTGGGTGATTCAATTGACGGCTCTGGTGATGGGCTCTACAGTTTTACTTTTTCTTTCGAGCAGAGCGTTGGTGCTCCTCAAACTTTGATAGTAGATGATGATAATGGTGATGACTGGGAGGTCAGGCTTGAAACAGCTTTTGACAATCTTCGCCGACCGGTCGTTGTTTGGGATAAGCTTTCCGGCTCGCCAACTCTTGGTGATCTATCACCTTATAATAATCTGATATGGCATACCGGAGTTAATACTGGTAGTGGTGGTACAATTAGTACAGATGATATAACCGCGATGAAACAATTCATGGATGCCGGTGGTAATGTGTTCCTTTCGAGTTTAACTGCTGCGTCGGATTTACACGCACTTGATTCAGCTTTCATGACTGACTATTTTTATTCCAATTTGGCAGGTACAAATATTTTTGCATTAGCTATGGTTGGCAACACTGGTTCTCAACTTGGTGAAGGTCTTCAGCTAACCTACGATGGCAACGCACCAATTAATCCGATGCATGATCGTATTGCATCAATCGGTAGTGCCGAAGAATCGTTCCATCTCGCCGATGATTTTGGTAATGGTGATTTTGGTGCCTGTGCGGTCGCTTACACCGGATCACATCGTTCTGTCCTGCTAACGTTGCCGGTGGAATTCATGAACAACCCGACCACACCTAACGGGTTCGATCCAAAAGACAGTTTGATTCAACGAGTGCTTAATTATTTTAATTATTCATATCCGTATGTAAAGAACATTGGTGTTGAGGGTGAAGATATCGGTATGCTTATAAATCATACCCCGACCTTTTTCTGGTCGAGCAGAGATACTATCGCCACACTGCAAACTCAATATGAAATAGAATTTGGTAGCGATAATGATTGGTCAGTTGCCGAACTTTATGCCCCGGGTGTAACGGTTTCCAGCGATACATCAATCGCTTATGCAGGTACTCCGTTGGTTGATGGTGGGATGTATTATCTAAGACTTAGAGTCTATAACGGTACCTATTGGTCAGACTGGTTTAGTTCATCCTTTGTAATGAATTCAGCACCAACCGCACCGACTGCTATAAGTCCAAGTGGTAATGAAATCACTGATGGTAATCCGACTCTTGTTATTGCTAATGGAAGCGATGCCGAGACAACCGCTATCGGAT
>JAUVAR010000177.1 GCA_030591625.1 Candidatus Zixiibacteriota bacterium | reverse complement strand
GGAGCAGATTCGATCATCAGACGACTACCGACTGTTTCACGAAGGATAAAAAGATCGCGGTCACGAATGTATTTGCGGTCCGGTCGCAACTGTACCGAAATACCAGAGGCACCGGCTAATTCTGCAAGTGATGCCGCATGAATTGGGTCCGGTTCTTTGCGCTGTCGCACCTGGCGAAGCGCAGCTATTTGATCTAAGGAAACTATTAGTTGAGCCATATTATACCATTACGCTAAAAACTGTTGCCGGTTTCGACCGTTACCATTTAAATTAAATTACGATCAACAATAAGCTCAGTCAATTTCAAAAAATCATCAATTGACATTTGCTCAGCCCTTATACGCCGATCAAATCCCAACGAATCAAGTGATTCTTTCATTAATTCGGCCGTCGGTACTATTTCAGGAACAAGATTATTTATCAGTTGCTTGCGTCGTTTCCAAAAAGCGAGTCGTACAATAAATTCGAATTTATCAAAATGCTCAGGTAATTCAGAATCGCGGGGGGTCAGCTCGATAACTGCAGAAGTTACTTTGGGGGGTGGATCAAAAGCTTCCGGTCCTACTAAGAATGCGAGTTTAGTCTCAAAGAAAAGCTGCGACATAATTGAAAGTGGCGACCAATTACGGTTGCCCGATCCGGCTGTGATGCGATCAGCCAGCTCTTTCTGGACCATCAGCACAACCTGAGCAATTTTATCACGATGATTAATGCACCAGTCTATTACCGGTGAAGTTATATTGTACGGGATATTCCCGACTAACAGAATTTTATCAGATTCTGGTTCATACTTTAGGAAGTCACCCTGCACAAGTTTGACATTTCCTAATGACTTAAGCGTTTTTGTAAGGTGACGGATGACATCATCGTCGAACTCGACCGCAGTCAATTCTTTGACTAAAGGAGCCAACTCCGAAGTCAGCGCACCCTTCCCCGGACCGATTTCAACCAGAGGCAGACCAGAATTTGTTCTTACAAGCGAGGCTATCTTTGTTAAGACATTATTATCAACTAAGAAATTCTGACCGAGTCTTTTCTTGGCACGATACGACATCAGCTTTTCAGCCTCCGAATGTTTCGGCCAGACCGAATAGTTTTTTGGTTACTCGGTCGGTAATAGTTTCAACTTCTGAGAAACTACACTCTTTGAGCTGTACAATTTTCTCTGCCACCAGTCTGACATGCGATGGTTTGTTTCTTTTGCCCCGAAATGGAACTGGCGTTAGATATGGAGCATCAGTTTCGAGCATGATATATTTTAAGTCAATTTCTTGAACCATCTTCCCCATGCTCGAATTTTTATATGTAACAACTCCACCAACTCCAATTACAAAGCCAAGATCAATTATACGCCTTGCATCGTCCGCCGAACCAGGGAAACAATGAAACACCCCACCCGATAATCGGGAGGCAAACGGTTCAATAATTTTTACAGTATCTTCGAATGCATCACGGGTATGAATCACAACCGGCAACTTTAACTCTACCGCCAGTTCGAGTTGATCGCGAAACGCCTTTTGTTGGATTGGACGAGGCGAAAGATCACGATAATAATCAAGCCCTATTTCACCAATGCCAACGACTTTGTTGTTTTGAGATAGATACTTAAGTCGGTCCAGAGCTTTTTTATCAACGCTCTTAGCGTCGTGGGGATGAACTCCAACGGTTGCGTATAAATTCTTATGCGAAGATGCGAGTTTGACCGAACGTTCCGAACTGGACATATCAGCACCAATATTGAACAGCATACTAATGCCAGAATCGTGCGCCTCTTTTATGACTTCATCTCTATCTTTGTCGTAAGTATCAAAATCGAGATGACAATGCGAGTCGATCATCAACTAACTCCGGCACCGGGCGGAAGGTCACCATCGGGTGTAACAACAAATAGCTTCTTCCCTTTTTTAGCGGCAAGGAGCATGCCGTTCGATTCAATTCCTCTGATCACAGCCGGTTTGAGATTAGCTACCACGATAACTTTCTTGCCAACAATTTGTTCGGGTGTATAGTGTTCTGCAATACCTGCCACAATTTGTTTTTTGCCTTTACCTGCATCAATCTGAAGTTTCAAAAGACGGTCGGCACCTTCAACTTTTTCAGCTGATAGAACTACGGCAACCTTCAATTTCACTTTACCAAAGTCAGATATATCAATGAGGTTATCATCGTTGACTTGTTTCGATTTTGCCGGTTTAGCTTTAGCTTCAGTTTTCTTTTTTACATCTTTGCGTGGGAACAGTGGTTCACTGACATCTATTGTCGCGCCAACTGCCTGATCAAAGAATGTTGCTGCATGGTCAAGGGTGAGAGTCGAATCATCAAGTGACAACATTTTTCTCAACTCGGACATTTTGTTGGGCATGACCGGATATAGTAGGATCGAAACAATCCTAAGCACCTCACAGCAGGCATACAATACACCACCAAGCTCTTTTGTTTTTCCTTCGCGGGCCAAAACCCACGGTTTGGTTTCATCAAAAAATTTGTTGGCAGCTTTTACAAGGTTTAGGCCTGTTGCTATCGCATGACTCAGCCTGAAATGTTTGACATGTTCATACGCTTCTCCCGGAGCTCGTTCTGTTAACTTCATCAAGTCTTGCATACCTGCTAACCCAGAAGATGGTGAGGGCATTTTCCCGTTGAAATTGACGGCAATCATTTTACCAACACGCGAAACAAGATTACCAAGATCGTTGGCAAGATCAGAATTATATTGAATAACAAAACGATTCGCCTGAATGTCTCCATCAAGACCAAACGGATATTGAGTCAATAAGAGATAGCGAGTACTGTCAGACCCGAACTCTTCAATCATGTCAACCGGATCTATAAAATTACCAAGTGATTTCGACATCTTGGTGCCATTAACGGTGAAATATCCATGCAGGAACATCTTCTCGGGCAGAGGCAAACCGGCAGCCATTAACATTGCAGGCCAATAGAGGCAATGGAACTTCAGAATATCTTTGGCCATCAAGTGAACAACTTCGGAATCATACCACCATTTTTTAAATTCAGTTTCGTTGTCGGCATAACCTATGGCAGAGATATAATTAGAAAGAGCATCAATCCATACATACGCGACCTGACTGGGATCAAAGGTAAGCGGCACACCCCACTTGACACGTTCACGAGAAAGTGAAAAATCGGGCAGGTCCTGATTTAACAAACCAAGAACTTCGCGCCTGCGTTCATCGGGCAAAATCTGCAATTCTCCAGATTCAATTTTTTCTTTAATCGTTGGAAGGAATGCCGTCAACCGGAAGAAGTAGTTTTTTTCTTTAACTTTTTCTGGAACTGTCTGATGATCGGAACATTTTCCGTCAACCAGTTCCTTCTCGGTCATAAACTTCTCACACCCCTTGCAGTAGAGACCTTCGTAAAAATCAGAATAAACAACTTCCTGGCCATCGTCGGATTTTGCTTCACGCATAACATCGAGAATCTTACGAACAGCTTCGAGATGTCGTTCAGAAGTCGTGCGAACAAAATAGTCATATTTGATATCAAGCTTAGTCCAGACATCCTTGAATTTCGCAACATTGCCATCGCAGAATTCTATCTCCGAAACTCCTGCCGCCTCGGCAGCTTCAGCTATCTTGGTGCCATGCTCATCTGTGCCTGTGAGAAAGAACGCTTCCCGTCCGGCAATACGATGAAAGCGCGCCATCATATCGGCGGCTATTGTGGTGTAGGCATGGCCAATGTGTGGCCGGTCGTTTACATAATAAATTGGTGTTGTGATATAGAATGGTTTAGACAAATTTATTCTCCGCTCGTCTTGTCTGTGTCATCAAAATCTTCGGTCGAGACATCATTCTCTTGGTTGTTATTTTCTGGACGATTTTCTGATTCGTCCTCATTGGTCGTTGGTTTATTATTCTGTTCGGGTGCCGGGCGATTAACAGCTCTTGCTTTTTTATCCAACACCGTTAAATCAGCGGCAGGAACTTTCATGAAAACGCGGTCTTCATTCATGACAACCGCTTCTTCCCGGAAAATATCAATCCGCTCAATAACACCATCACCCTGAGGACTTGTAACTCTGGTTCCTATCGGTGGGAAATTCTTTTTCACTTCCACATACTGAGCAGCTTCGTAACGAAGGCAACAGAGCAAGCGTCCACAGTTACCAGAAATTTTCGAGGGATTCAACGACAAGTCCTGATCTCTCGCATGCTGGGTTGAAATCGGTTCAAAGTCCCTGATATGTGCAGTACAGCATTGTTCTCTTCCACATATCCCATACCCTCCGACACGACGGGCTTCATCACGCACACCAATTTGACGCAGTTCGATTCTGGTCCGGTGCCTTGAGGCTAAGTCTCTCACCAGCGCACGGAAATCTACTCTATGGTCGGCAGTAAAAAAGTAGGTGATTTTGCTGCCATCAAACTGGCATTCAACATCAACTACCTTCATTTCGAGTTTATGTGATTTAACTAAAGTATCAATCTCATTTTGGTGATCAGATTCTTTCTTCTTAAATTCTTCAAACTCGACAATATCTTCTTCACCGGCGGTTCGCAGAATTGACCGCGGACGGCTTGACTTGGAAAAATCTACTTCAGTTTCAATTTTGCGGGTGATCTGCCCCATATCTTCGCCCTGTTCGGCCTGAATAATGACAAATTCTGTCAGCTTTAGCGAATGATAATAAGTATTATAAAAGAACTCCCTGCGGGAGCCTTTGAATTCAACAAGATATAGTTCAGCCATTATATTCTACTGGCATAACCTGATAAATGATCAGGCAGCTCTCTTAATTCCGGACTTAAGTTCTAAGATTAACGCTACTATTGCAGCCTGAATATGCACGTTCAAAGCAAGGTCTGCAAGGGCATTCTTAATTGAGCCGGTCATCGATTCGGCTACTTTTGGGTCGGTGAAATACTGAGAAAGACGCTTTAGTTCAGTAGCAAAATCGATATTGGTTATTGAGTCTTCATCTCCGGTACCCGCAAACCAGGCCGAATCTCGAATAAACGATTGCCAGAGGTTGAGAAGTTCAGATACTGCCGAGCGATTGCGAGGGTCAATCATTTCGGCAGCCATTCCAACTACGTGAGCCTTGTCTTCTAAAAATAGAGACTTGAAAAGGAGGAATGCGACCGATCGTAGTGAATTCTCGGGATCTTCATCATCGGCAATCATAGCAAGAGCCTGACCGGGATTACCATTGGATATTTTTACAGCCAGTTTTGTTTTATTTTCGGTTAGATCGTATTTGTCATTTATGTATGAGAATGCTGCTTCATCGGGGACACGAATAAGCCTGATTTTTTGTGAGCGAGATTGGATAGTTGGAAGAAGTTTCTCAGGTCTTTCTGCCGTCAGAATAATCACACAGTTGGGAGGTGGTTCTTCGATCAATTTCAAAAGAGCATCCGCAGATGACCTTAGCATTTTATCCATCCGATAGAAAAGTGCCACCCGGACAAGCCCTTCACGCCCTTTCATATTGAGTGATTTTTTAATTTCACGAGCACGACTGATAGGAATTGATACAGGCTTTTCCGATACCGGAATCTCAAACGGTTCATCCCGTTTGAGCGCGAGAACTTCGTTCATCAATTCGATTAAATCATCAGGCTTTTTGTGGGCCATTACAGGCAGAGAAAATAGCAACGCTTCTGAGTTAAGGTTAAAAATTGTTCGGCAATTTGTACACTCACCACATGGTCTGACCAATTCGTTTGATTCGTCGGGCAGAACATTCTCACAATTTATCAAAGCGGTGAAGCAAATCGCAAGTGGCCAATGTCCCAGGCCTTCATCGCCCGAGAAAAGATAAGTCGATGCTACCCGTCCTGCCATAAATGACCGCGCGAGTATCGACCATGCAGCAGGCTGCATTTTAATTATATCAGAAGGAGTCAATTCTAATCCATTTCACCGGGTCGAGTGGTTCTCTTCCCAATCTTAATTCAAATTTCACGATACCATCACTATCCGATGTCCCAACTTTTTCGCCGGTTGGAATGAACTGTCCCTTTGCGACAAGAATCTTTCCGAGCAAAGCGTAGGTGGTATAGTATTTATCATCATGGTTTATGATAACAAAATT
>JAUVAR010000010.1 GCA_030591625.1 Candidatus Zixiibacteriota bacterium | reverse complement strand
TTTCAAAAAAAACCGCCCTCTGAATGAGGGCGGTTTTTATTTTTAGGAGAGAGCGTCTGCAATTTGAAAAACTCCCATGACTTACGTTAAAGGGTTTTCACAGCCACTCCGTGCATTTTGTGTTCGCTACTTTTCCGTTTCCGAAAGAGATCACGGCGTTGACTCAGCAACTATAAGAGGCGACCTTCATGGGAAAATTGTTAGAGATTTTCAAATGACTCGACTCTCTCCATTTCTTTTACTTAAAATACGCAATTTCTATGAAAGTAGGCAATATATTTTATCGGCCCGGGTTGCTATCATCACGCACTTTTGATATGTTCGGACGCAGATAATGTTGAAGGAAATAGGTTTATGGCTGATTCTATTGGTATTGACATAGTTGATTGTGAGCGAATAAAAAAACTTCTGGAGAAATATCCGGACCGTTTTGTTAAAAAAATCTTAGCTCCGGCAGAACTCACCCTTTTTGAATCAAGGGTTGATCGTATCCAGTTTCTGGCTGGACGCCTTGCGGTCAAGGAAGCAATCATCAAAGCTCTTGGTCGGTATCTTACGGATCGTCCGGCATTGAATTCACTTGAAATCAGTTATGACAAAAATGGTCAGCCGGAATTGTTGTTACCTGAAAATATTAAATCGCAACTCAGGCATGTTCATGCATTGGTCTCAATTTCGCATGAAAAATCAAGCGCAGTCGGAATGGCTGTATTCACGGAGGAGAAATGAATAACGACGAAATTATTGAACTGTTCAAAGAATCAAACGCGCTGTTAACAGGTCACTTCAAATTGACCTCGGGCCGACATTCAGATATTTATTACGAAAAATTTACTCTTTTAAAGCAGCCTGCAATTTGCACGAAAATTTGTGCTGAATTTGCCAATAGGTTTCGTGATTCAGGTGTTAAAACAGTCGTTGGACCAACCACTGGCGGAATTATAATTGCCTACGATGTAGCGCGGTATCTCGGACTTGAATCTATTTATGCCGAGGCTGGCGACGATGGTGGTCGTGTTTTCAAACGTGGGTTTTCGTTGGAAAAGGGCGAGAAGGTTGTAATCGTCGATGATATTCTTACTACCGGACGTTCGATTTTCGAGGTCGTTGATCTTGTTAAAAAATACGAAGCAGAAATAGTTGGAGTTGGTGTTTTGCTTGATCGTTCGGGTGGAAAAGTTAAAATAGAATATCCATTTAATCCTCTCGCAACAGTTTCGGCCGATGCCTGGGAACCTGAGGATTGTCCGTTGTGTAAGGAAGGTCAGGAATTAACCCAGCGGGGAAGTCGTAAATTCTAAAGTGTGAGAGCGATGCTTAAGTAAGCACAGGTATTTCTGATGTAGCCATTCCAATCTCTTCTGCCATGGGGAAACGTATAGATATTGTTGTACCTTCCCCTTTTGTCGAATTGATTGAAAGTTTACCGCCATGTTGTTCGATAATCCGATTACAAACTACTAATCCGAAGCCATGTCCGGTTTCCTTGGTAGTAAATTGTTCGTGGAAAGCTTTCTCAAGTAATTCTTTATCGAAGCCTGTGCCATTATCTTTTATATGAACGGTAAATTCATTCAAACCAATTTCTGCAACAACAGAGACTTCAATTTTGCCAAACTCTTTTTCGGAAGTTGCATCCGCAGCATTGTTGAAAAGGTTGTATAGCAACTGTAGAATCTGCGTGTTATCCCCTTCAAATATCAGTCCGCTGTCGAGATGAACTATTTCTATTTGTACATTATGAAAGCGTTTTTGAGGTAGAAGATACTCGACAACATCCTTAATAGTCTGGTCGAACGCAAACTTTTCACGTTTGGAGGAAACAGGCTGTACATCCATCAAGTTAGAAGTAAAACTTTTTATTTTTTCAATTGTATCTATAGCCGAATCGATATGACGCAATAAGTCTGTCTCGCCGCGCTTGCGCAGCTTAACATCAAGCAATGATACATTGGCAGCAATTACACCCATGAAATTATTTAACTCATGCCCAATCTCTGCTGACATCTGACCACGTGTGGCCATCTTTTCAAGTTCAATCGTTTGATCCTGCAATTGTTTTAGGCGTCCGTACGCTTCGCGAGTTTCTGTCAGGAGAGTTAGGTTTTCAAGAGTAATGGCTAATTGGCTTGCAGTGATAGTCAGGAACTGTCTGTCACTATCATTGATGGTTTGAGTTTTGTCGCGCCAGCCGAGCATCATCATCCCCAGACCTTTTTCAGCACGAAAAACGGGAACGACAATCATTGGTTGATTATCAGAAAACCAACTGGGACTTAAATATGGTTTCAGGCGGTCGTCCTTTTGGGCTGTATAGAGAGGATGGTCTTCCAGATGAGTGACTACAAATATCTTTTTTGAGTTTTCACAATCTTTGCATCCCATACTTGAGGCAAGTGGCTCCAAAGGAAGATGCCTCTCACTTGTGATATCATCTTCTATAGAGATAAGAGAGAATTTATCATTTTCATTCCAGAGTAGTGATCCAAAGTCTGCGTGCTGGTGCATCATCGCAAATTTCAAAGATGAGACAACGAGAGATTTCTTATCTCCGGCATTGAACAGCATATCTGTAAGGTCGGTGATATCCTGGAGCTGACTTCCGGGATTATTAGCTTCATCTACATGAATTTTGATAAGAGCTTTTCTAACTGACTGTCTGATTTCATCAAGCTCAAATGGCTTCATGATGTAATCGATAGCACCTTGTTTGATAGCATCTTTTGCTGAATTGAGATTGGCATAACCAGTCATGAAAATGACATGAATGCCGGGGACCAATCTTCTTGCATGTTCAACGAGTTCGATTCCATCCATTTCGGGCATTCTTATGTCAGTCAGAAGAAGGTCACATGGTCCGCTCTTGAGTCGTTCAAGAGCATCTAAAGGTGATGCTGTAGTTTCAATATTACAGCCTTCATCTTCTAATGCATCGCTAACGAATGAGAGGACAATATCCTCATCATCAACAACAAGAATTTTTGGAACAGACTCTACCAATATAGTTACCTTGTTTCTATCCCTTTCAGCATACTGTTCAGAACTTTTTTCAATTGAGATAGTTCGAACGGTTTGCGGAGGCATGGATAATCACCAATTTGTTGGATTTTTTCTGATAATTGATCGGGTAATGAATCTGTAAATATCAGTTTAATATCCGGTCGGCTATGTGCCAGATCGTTAACAACGTCGAATCCATTTGCTCTCGGAAGATGGGTGTCGCAAATACAAAGATCAAAATCAATTTCTTTGGCGCGTTTGATTCCATCAAGGCCGTTATCACGACTTTCAACGTCATGACCAAGATCGCTTAAGAAATCTGTAAGCAGAGATCTGATTACCGGGGAATCATCAATTATAAGTATTCGTGCCATAGTAAATCTCCCTAAGTTTCCAATGCGGAAGATACCGTTTGAAGTAATTCTTTGATGCTAAATGGCTTTGAGAGAAATGCACAGGCGCCATGGGCGACCGACTGACTTACTGTATATAGGCTTGAGTAACCTGAAATAACAATTACTCGAGCATCTGGATTAATTTCATGTGCCGCTTTGACGACTTCTTCGCCGGATACACGTGGCATACGAAGATCGGTGATGACTAGATCGTAATGTTTCTTTTTCAGTTTTTCGATCGCTTCGTCACCATCTGAGGCAACAGTAACAGAATAGTCTTCCAGGACTTCTGACAGGAAGTCACGGATGATTTCTTCGTCATCTACTACCAGAACTTCTCTTTTATCGTCGTTGTCCATAATTTATGCAATAGTTCCTATATCAGGTTGATTCAGATATTATCTTTTGTTTGTCGGCAGTTGGGCTGTTTTTCTGTACTGGCAGTACTATGGTGAAAGTAGTTCCTTGTCCAAGTTCTGAACTAATTTGTATTTCACCGCCGTGATCTCTTATTATACCGTAACTTACAGAAAGTCCTAAACCTGTGCCTTTTCCGATTTCTTTGGTTGTAAAGAATGGCTCAAATATTTTTTTCATATTTTCTGGAGCAACACCGTGACCTTCATCAATAAAGAGTATTTCAACAGCTCCACTAAATTCTCCAACAGGAGGCGAGAATCTCGATTGTACTCTGATAGTTTGACCTGATTCGGATGCATGCATGGCGTTGATAATCAGGTTGGTAAAGACCTGTTGTAATTGGCCGTAGTTGCCCTGAACAGTTTCAAGATTTTCGGTGAAAGTGCATTCGATTTCAATTTGATTGATTTTCAATTGATGCTCAACAAATGTAATAGTTTCCTTAATTACTTTGTTTAGATCGACATCTTCAAAATCAACTGATCGGGAAGAACGAGAGAATTTCAAGAGATTCTGCACGATAGTTTTACAGCGCCTGGCCTGAGCCTCAATATCACCAACATATTTTAAGTAGCTGTTTATTTCTTTTGAGGTTGTTTTTTTAGGATTATTCTTACGAAGTTTTTCGATAGTGAATTGAGCGTATCCAAGAATACCACCAAGAGGGTTATTCAACTCATGAGCTACTCCGGCAGCAAGTTGTCCTATGGCAGAAAGTTTTTCTGATTGTACCAGCTGTGCCTGGGCATCTTCGAGCTGTTCAGTACGCTGGATAATTTTCTCTTCAAGAGTACGATTGTATTTTTCAATCTCATCGCGAGATTGTTGCAGGGAATCAATCATCAGATTGAATGTCCTTGCCAGATGACCCAGTTCGTCGGTACGATCCATTCCAGCTTTACGAGAGAAATCACCTTGTCTGACCTGGTCGGTTACTTCGACCAATTCAGTTATCGGTTTTGTAACCGCATTAACGATTATCGCAATAATAATAATTCCAACCACTAAAACAAATAATGCCAAAATTATAACTGCCAGACGTCCCTCCGAAATTGCCTGATTAACATATTCGAGTGAAAGACATATCGTAATATGACCAATTACTTCCGTCTGTTGTTTGTCAAGCTCATCTGTTGGTACCTGACCGGTGATTCCAAGACTTTCTCGACTGATCGTCCCTTTGCGTGTTACCACAGACGTGGTAAGCATTAGCAGTTCTTCACCTTCTTCATTGATTATGTATTCTTTGTGAATATCATTATTATCAACATGCAGGTGTCCATCACTATGTAATATGATGGGTGGCTCATTTTTGTCGGTAGATGACAATATCAAACCATCGGCATTGGAAACTAAGGCACACTCAACTGATTCAAATGGTGTTAGTACCTGAAGTAATTCATCAAGAACATATTCAGACTCAAATAGTACTCCACTCTCGGCGTTGATCGCCAACATGCGGATCATTGTTTCACCACTTGTCTCGAGTTCGCGGCGGAAACCTTCGGACTGTCTCTGAAGCAGATATCCTGAAATGACGAATGTACTGGCTACGAGTAGAGCTGATATTGGAAGAATAAAGCGATTTCGTAGCCTTGATTTGATCAATTTAGCCAGGAAGTTCATCGATAGACCTCCTTGGCTACTGCGATCATTTCTTCGGGAATTGTAATCTTGATATGTCCGGCAGTTTTCTCGTTATAATGGAACCAGATAAAATCAGGAGATGTAACGGGAATCTTCCCAGGATATCTTCCACCAAGAATTTTGATAGCAATTTTACCCGCTTGTCGTCCAACTGCTTTGTAATCAACATCAAGAGCAAATAGAGCTCCAGACTCCACAACATTTCTGGAGAAACCCATAAAAGGAATACTGCGTCTGATAGTCTGAAGGAGTATAAATCTGGTTGATTGTGGTGTGAAAAGGACAGGATCAGCCACAGACCAGAGACCATCACACTCGTTCGTAAGTGAATCCAGAGCTTTGGGAAGCCCTTTGGAGTCATCGACCTTAATAGATATCAGGTCAATCCCGAGTTGACGAGCCAGAACTTTCGCACTGGGTATTAGTGAAGCTGTATTTGAAGAGTATAAGACTCCAAGTTTTTTTGTGTTTGGCGCAATTTTAAGGAAATTTTTAAATTGAATGTCGGCAGGAATATTCAACGAAGCACCAGTAATATTGGCGCCTGGACGAGCCAGCGATTTTACAAATCCTGATAATACTGGATACATAACCGAGGCAAAGACAATCGGTTTGCCGGGGAAATAAGTTTTTCCAATTTCTGTTGCATGTGATCCAATTGTAATGATGATATCAGGATCAAGAGCTTTGATTGAGTCAATCTGGCGTTCATAGTACAGCTTCTGCGAAGAAAGAAGAAATTTATTAAATTCTGTTTCAGCGCGATCTCTTTTAATACTCTTGCGCGCGCCGTTCAATACACGCCTTGTAGAGATAAGAGAATCAGACGTGAGAAAAATGACATTTTGAGCTATTACTTCACTGCTAAATGCAACAATAGCTACAATTATGCCAAGAATCTCCGTTAGACGCTTTAACTTATTGATATATACCAAGTTGTTTGCCTTACAGACTCTTTTTCATTTTATGTCCTAAGAGACACAAGTTTACATAAAGGATATTTCAGGTTGTCCTGTCCTACCTATCAGATATCGGGGAAATGTGTGATAAACTTGATATCAATTCTTAAGATTTAATTCAAAATATGAACCAATCCCATTTATGTCATAATTGGACGATTAAGTTTCCAAGAGCAGAACCGATAAAGATTGTATCTACGGCTCAGTCTGCGGGTTGGGCTATTTACATAATTTAATTGTAAGTGAAAAAATAATTTATATACGGGAGAGATGGTCTTGAAAAAACGTAAGTCACATTATCCGGTGATTGCAATCGTTCTTTTCATGATACTGTTTGGAGGTTCTGCCTTTGCTGGAGTATCAGGAAAAATATCGGGTGTAGTTGAGGACGATCAGACGGGGGCTCCCTTGATCGGGGCAACGATCAGAGTTGTGGGAACAAGTATTGTTACCAAAACAGATGAAGATGGTGAATACTTCTTAATTGGTGTTCCTGTTGGTAAGTATGATCTGGCGGTATCTCATGTCGGGTTTGAATATCTTATCAAAAAGAATGTTAGAGTCTTAGTGGACCTGACGACTCCAGTTGATTTTGGTATTAACGAAGTCGCAACCCAACTCACCGATGAAGTTGTTGTCTATGCATCTGAAGCAATCATTCAGAAAGATTTAACTGAATCAAGAATCACCTTCACATCTGACCGTATGCGTGAACTGCCAAATACGATTTCTCTACAGTCAGTACTTGGTAATTATCCGGGCGTAGTTGAGGACAGACAGCAACAGCTTCATGTTCGTGGTGGTAGGTCTGGACAAACTGCTTACTTCTATGATGGTTTCTCAATTCAGGATCCTTTCATTATGGGGCCTGGTATTCGTGTGATGCCTAACGCTTTGGAAGAGCTCTCTTTGTCGTCTGGTGGTTTTGGAGCTGAATATGGTGATGCAATTTCTGGTGTCGTTAATGCTGTCACAAGAATTGGTGGACCAGAATATCATGGCCGTTTCAGGTCTTATGAAAGTATGACTCATCAGTATGATGTTACAACCGGCGATTGGAATAACAGTCTTGAAACTTTTGGTAACCGTTCTTTGGCCTTTGATCTCTCTGGTCCAATTCTTGGTGCTGATGGCAAGAAATACAATTTCTATGCTGCCGGTGAGTACTTGAGAAATAACGGCTACCTGCCGCATGACTGGGCATTGAGCTATACTGGCGCAGTAAAACTGTCGTTACAACCGCTTAGAAATTTGAAACTAACGACAAACTTATCCTTTGAAAAAACAGAAGGGGATATTTACGACCACCGTGATGTAAACGGAAGATCATACGATTTCAATCTCGACGGACTACCCGCTTTTGAGCGAGATGCATATCTTGCCGGTCTTTCGGGTAACTTGTATATAAATGAACGTACAATTTTAACAGCTTCTCTAAGTAGTTTTTCAACGAAGAGGTTGCAAGCTCCTCGCCATCTGTTAGATGTTCATTATACAGACTGGGAAGGATATTCTGTAGGAGCCAACGGCATATATGATGGTACTGTTCATAAAGATAATTATTGGGACAATCCTGATTATAATGATGCGTACGAGGCTACTGGTTTCACCACAGGTGATGATTTCAATCCAACCTACTCTTTGAGACATACCAAGTACACTTCAATTACCTCAAATCTTTTGAGACAGATTGGCAAATCGAATCAGGTCAATCTTGGTTTTGAGTGGCGGAAATACGATATTGAGATGGATTACCGTCAATTCTTTAATAATAAACCGTATGGTGAAACATACCAAAGTAATCCAACCTATAGTTCTGCATATATTCAGGATAAAATTGAATACGAGCATTTTATTATCAATGCTGGTTTAAGATTATCTTATAGAAGTGCAAATATTGATTTCAATTCAACACCTGATACAACAGCAACATGGGTGAAGTCAAATTCAAATATTAAACTTTCTCCAAGGCTTGGCGTATCATTCCCGATTGGTGTGCAAACAGCGATGCATTTCAATTATGGAATATATTTCCAGACCCCGGAATTTGGTGCTCGTTACATTAATCCACAGGGTGACTTAAACTCTGGAGTTCCTCTATTGGGAAATCCAAACTTGCTACCCGAACGTACAACAGCCTACGAACTTGGTGTTGATCATGTCATTGACAATACATGGCGACTTGATCTGACTGCATATTTCAAAGATATCAAAGATCTCGTCACAACACGTCAATATGATAAGGGTAGTCCAACAGAATATACGAAGTATGTCAACGAAGACTACGGTTCTGCCCAGGGTTTCGATCTTGAAATCAAGAAACTTTCGAGTGGTGTATTCTCGGGCGCTGTTTCTTATGGCTATATGATTGCCAAAGGAAATGGTTCTGATGCTTTAGAACCATACTACAATTTTGGTACAGCAGACTCAACTCTTCCAGTATCGAAATATCCGCTCGATTTTGATCAGCGTCATACTCTGGTAGGTCATCTTGATTGGAAATTCCCAACCGACTGGAAAGGTTCTCTTGCAGGAATTGCAATTCCTAATAACTGGGGACTTTCTCTCGCTGGAAACTACGGTTCCGGACTTCCATATACAGAAACAGATTCACAGGGTAATAGGCTTAGTGGTCGAAATGAAGGTCGTCTGCCTGCATACTATACTGTAGATATGAAGTTCAATAAGAATTTCGATGTCTGGGCAGGAAAATTATTAACATTCTTCGTTGAAGTGGACAACCTCTTTGATCGCAGGAATATCATCAATGTATATACCCGTACGGGCCTTCCTGATGATGACAGAAATGCATACGGCGATGGTCTTGCCACCAATCAAATTGAATTAGACGGCGCCGATCTATTATATGATCATGATCCGCAAAACTATTCACCTCCACGGACGGTTAGAACCGGTTTCGAGATAAGTTTCTAAGGGAGTAATGCAATGAAACAAACTAAACTAATATTAGTAGTTCTTACAGGCTTTGCTTTGTTCCTTGGATTCGCTCTGGATTCAACCGAAGCAAAACCGATCTGGGCTAAGGCACCAAAAACAACAACCAATCCTGGTAGTAATAATCCGGCACTAATTCCATTGCCTGCAACAATTGATCAGATTATTCATGAAAATGGAAACATTAGAACAACTGTTGACAACTGGGGATACATCGGCGGCTATCAGTATGCCGGTGCACCATCAGCCGAATGGCCTCGTAATTCAGGCCATGACTATATAGGTGAACTACGCTACTGGATGGGTGCCATTGTTGGTAACGATACTCTGGTAGCAAATTCCTACGATGATTTTCAGGGAATGACAGCACTTATATCATCTCAGGCACAATATAAAATTATGCTTTCGACTGACACAACTCGCTACTACGACTATGATCTGGCTGACACCATTGGCCTTGGCAATGGTAATCCAGCTCAAGGTTGGAAAGTCTGGGATCATGATTCCACCGACTATGTATATGCAACCAACTACAATCCAATTGATAGTCAGTTCTTTTCTGGCGGACCAATTTCTGTACAGGAATCTCATTATCGTTTCAATGATGCCTTCTCGGGCACATCATTACTCGGTCTTGAAATGACTCATACAGTGCTCCAATGGAACTACTGTTACAACGAAGACTTTATGTTTGTCATTTTGGAAATTTCCAATACATCAAATGTTGACTATGCTAATTTCGCCTTTGGCCTTTATGTCGATCTTGACGTAGGTGGACCGGATGGTTCAGGTGAAAATGGTCGTCTTGGAGATCTCGTCGCTTATGATTCAGCCGCAAACCTTGCATGGACCTATGACGAAGATCACTACGATGTTGGATGGGATACTACTACAGGTATTATGGGAACCAAGTATCTTGAAACTCCGGGTGGAAACGGTATGACCGGTTTTAGAACTGGCCTCTGGGCACTTGTTCCAAATGATGATCCAGGAAAGTTTGAGTCAATTAACATGCTTGGATTCGATTCAGCGATCGCACCGGATGATCAGTATTATATCCAGTGTACAAACGGTATCGACTTGCTGGCCGATTCGACTGTTAGAGTAGTTTATGCGCTGGTTGCAGGTGCTGATTCAACGGACTTTAGAGCTAATGCTGATCTGGCTCAGAATTTATATGACAACTATTTTGTAGGTCCACAACCTCCAAACACTCCGACTCTGACAGCCAAATCAGGTGATCGAAAAGTATATCTCCTCTGGGATGATACCGCCGAGGTTTCTATTGATCCGCTTTCTGGTGAAAACGATTTTGGAGGGTACAAGCTGTATCGCTCTGAAGATCGAGGTTTAACCTGGGGAGCAATTGATACAAGCAACACTAACACCTGTCTTGGAACTGATTTTGAGCGTTTGGGTGAATGGGTTACTAATCCATCAACAGGTAGAATTACTCATAATTTCGTCGATAGCATTGATCTTTACAATGATGTCGAATATTGGTACACCCTTGTTGCAATAGATACAGGTGCAAGCGAAACTGGTGTTGAGCCTCTTCAAACAGGCTTTGGTACAGCAGGAAAAGCACCAAACGTTATAAAATTAATACCAAGGTCAGACCCTGCTGGTTATATCTCAAGTGAATCAAGTGCTATTCATAACTATACAGGAACCAACAAGCCCTCAACTGGTGTTGTGTCTCCATTCGCAGTAGGCAGTGTAGTTGAAGGAGCTGAGTATGAGGTTGTATTTGAGGATAGACCAGAAAGAACGTTCTGGCATCTAATTAACACAATCTCGGGTGATACTCTACTCAAGGATCAAACAATGGATGTCGGTGAACCTGGTGAATATCCAGTCGTTGATGGCATCACCATTGTGGTAACAAATCCTGTGCGTGAACCAGTTCTTATGGAGCAAACGACAGTTGCCGGTGCTTCTGCAACATTAACAGTTCCTTACTACTATGGTACTTTGACTGAGTATTTCGATGATACTCTAGTCAGTGATGCAACTTACCGTTCGACTTATGAACTTCGATTCACCGGTAATAATACAGCGGCAAGTGCGATCAACGATAATGTCGGCAATGGCATGGCATGGTTGATTCCATTTGAAATATGGAACACTACCAGCAATGAACG
The DNA here is from genome assembly GCA_030591625.1 of Candidatus Zixiibacteriota bacterium. Taxonomy (GTDB): domain Bacteria; phylum Zixibacteria; class MSB-5A5; order GN15; family FEB-12. The sequence continues at coordinate 11,441 of JAUVAR010000010.1, read as the reverse complement.
AGTCGGTGCTGTTGTGTATGATTTCGGCCTTGATGGTACATGGGATTCATGGGACCTCATCACAATTGTAAATGCACCTTATAATGCTGTAGTTGATCCTTTCGATGATTATCCTCACAACTTTGGTTGGTTCTTTGGATTCGATGATGTTTCCTGGAATCCGACAACAGGTGATATCTTCACGATTGAAGGCCCTGCCTTGAATTCACCAGAAGATGTTTTCTCATTCTCGGCAGCTGGTGTTATTCCGGCTCTGGCCACAGAACAACTGAAGGATATCAAAGTTGTTCCTAACCCATACATGGCCCACAACTGGAGAATGGTCGAAGCTGCAGGTGAAGTAAAACTCTCCTTCCACAATATGCCGGATGAAGGAACTATCAGGATTTACACACTGGCTGGCGATCTTGTCACAACAATTGAGGAACCTGACGAAAGTGGAGTTTGGTTCTGGAATTTACAGTCATCTGACCGCAGGCAAGTAGCCTCTGGTACATATATATATCACGTTGAATCACCGTACGGCGAACATCTTGGACGATTCGCGGTAATTAAATAGAAGGGTACAGGACGTGAAAAAGATAATTACAATTTTACTAATACTGGGACTAACCGGACTCGCTTCGGCAGAAGTCTCAAACGTCGGCTCAGCCGGTGCACAATTCCTGAAAATTGGTGTCGGTTCAAGATACCAGGCGATGGGTGAAGCATCAGTTGCAACAGCCGGAGATGTTTACGCCATGTATTGGAACCCGGCCGGACTTACTGCTATTGAAAACGGTCAGGTTAGTTTCACTCGTGTCAACTGGCTCCTGGATATCGACCTTAACTATATCGGTTTTGCCAAATACTTTGAAGACGTTGGTGTCTTTGGAGTATCTGCTACTGTGCTTAGTATGGGTGAGCAGGAAGTTACTCGTGCCGATGAACCAGACGGAACTGGCGAAAGATTTGATGCCAGCTCGTACGCTATAGGTTTAACTTTTGCTCGTCAATTGACAAGCAGGTTTTCGTTTGGTGTAACTGCAAAGTATGTTGGTGAGAGAATCTGGGAAGAGAAAGCATCGGGTGTAGCATTTGATTTTGGAACTCTTCTCCATACAGGTTTTAAATCACTAAGGTTTGGAATGTCGATCTCAAATATGGGACCGGAAATGCAATTTTCCAGTTCTGAATTTAATAGCGATGGAAATTCTGCCCAATACAAAACTACTCCGTTCGAGATGCCTATGGTCTTTAGGGTCGGTATAGCTTATGACTTTGAGTTCAATCGGCAGTCGATGCTGACTATGGCGATGGAGATGAAACATCCCAACGATCAGCTCCAGCAGGGATCACTTGGGGCCGAATATGGGTTCGAAGAAAAGTATTTTGTTCGAGGTGGATATAAATTCAACTATGATGAAGAGAAACTTTCACTCGGAGCTGGTATTATTACCTCGCTGGGGAACGATGTCTCTTTGATGGTTGATTATTCCTGGCAGGATTTTGGACGTCTAAACGATACTCAGAAATTCTCGCTTGGATTTATATTCTAAGAAAAAAACGACATATATTCAAAAAAACCCTGCCTTGGTGGGGTTTTTTTACAACTGGACTTGAGCCGATCTCCATTGTAAATTCTCTTTCAACAAAGACAGGAAACAATCGGTACAAGATAGTATGAAACATATTAAAAAAATCACAACTTGCATTCTTATTATTGCAGCAACAACAACACCTGTATTCGCTCAATTCGATCTCGCTGCCACAACTCTCTCGGCGTATATTGACTTACTCAAAACTCATAATTTTGGCACTGCTATACAGGTATGGGACGAAGTTAATGTCGAACGTTCGGAACGGTTTGGGATTGAGTTCGATAATATTCCTATAAAAGTTGACTGCGCTTCTCCATTGATGCGTAATTATGAAATCGGGATTGAAAGTATGACCCAGGTGGCGAAGAGCCAGTTCAATCTTGAAGACGGCTACATGTACCTCGTTTATTCGACAATCTTGAATAATGAATTAATCGAGTATAAATACTATCTGACCAAAAGAGATGGCTACTACTGGTTAACTCTTCCACAGGATTATTTCTCCCGCTATTGGGAAATCAAGGAAACAAAATATTTCCGAATCCATTTTGATCCCACTGTCGAAAAATATTTGCATGACAATGTAATTGCCGGAGCGGAGCAGACGGTTGAACTATTAGTAAAAGAATTAGAATTACCTGAAGAAATTCTTCAAACGATAGCCGAAAAGAAAATCGAATACTATTATTGTGGCTCTGATTCTGTTGTCAAAGAAATTACTTCCCATCAGATCCGTGGAACCTTAGACCTTGCTTCCAACGATATTATTTCGGCATCTTTCCCACATAAACATGAGTTGGTTCATTTATTAACTAATATCAAACTCAAGAAACTGCCTTTATATACTCTCCCTCTTATGCGTGAAGGGTTTGCTACCGCCTTTGGTGGTCGATGGGGCAAAGATTGCAGAGCTTTGGTCGATCTTGGACTGTTTCTATACCGTGAAAAACTTGTCGAGCTTGATTCTATAATGACTATCAGAGGGTTTATGAGTTACACCGGCGCAGATATGGCCTATCCGGTTGCAGCTCTATGGAATCTATATCTTATTGAGAAGCTTGGTCTTGAAGATTATTTTAGCCTTTATCGTCAACTCTCAGGCCAGTTTTCCAGACTTAACAGATTGCACCATTTGAGTATTAAACAGATCTATGTCGATGCTCTTCCCTTTGACAATTGGGGTGACCTGATAGCAGATTTTGATGAGACCGTTGATGAAAAATTCAATGGAAGTACGTTAATACGTCCTGGATTAGTCCAAAATGGAAGCACACTTATATCCGAGGATGAATACAGCGTCACAAAAGATAAAGATTGGGTTAGTTTCCATTTTCTGAAAACAGAAGATAGCACTCTCGATGAGGGAACACTCTTTTTGGGTCCAGATGAAAAAATCAAAGATATGAATTCGGTCCTTTTTGAAGAACATTTCAAAGATTTGAAAACATTCCCCGGTTATCGTTATGCCGTTCGTTTTGACCGTAACGAAGCAGGTCTTTATGATTATGTCACCAATCGCCTGCTTGCAAAATATATTATTGGAATTTCCGCCGGTGAAGGCTACCACGGAGAGAATGGTTCTGTTCTGCTTTCGTTGAACAAATCATTCTTTGACGAAATCAAATTAGATAGCAAGGAAGTCCTTCTCTGGAATGAATAAGGAATAGCTCTGATCGATATTGATACTATCATACTATCAGCTCTGGGACTGACGATTTTAATCCTCTTGATTATTATTGTCACCCAACTCAGGAATCGTCCTGCTAATAATTCAACCGCTAACCTTGAATCAACTATCGCACTTTTAAAAGCTGACCTGATAGGCCGGCAGTCTGAATCGTTGGTGGCAATAAGAGACTCAATCGACCGAGCCAATACAATTGTATCGGACCGTTTAGCCGACGGTACTCAGTCTCTCGACAAACGAATGGCAATATTTTCAGAAATCGAAAACAAACTTGGTGCTCTTAGCAAACAGACCGCTAATATCGAAACCGTTGGTAACAACATCCAATCTCTTTCCGACCTGCTTCGTCCTCCCAAAGTACGAGGCATGCTGGGCGAATTGCTTTTGGAAAATCTGCTTGGACAGATTCTTCCCAAAAATCTCTATGAAATGCAGTATGGGTTCTCCGATGGTTCTCGGGTTGATGCAATTGTGAGGCTCGGAGATTCAATTGTACCGATAGATTCCAAATTCCCGCTGGAGGCATGGCAGCGAATTTCATCGGACCCCGACGACAAAAAAGCAGAAAAGGATTTTGCTACAGCTATGAAAAAGCATATTGATGCAATTTCCAGCCGTTATATCAAGCAGGGCGAGAAGACAACAGATTTTGCAATTATGTATATCCCCGCAGAATCTGTTTATTATCAACTTCTTGTAAATGACTCATCCGATAGTTTTGAATATGCTCTCAAAAACAAGGTTATTCCAAGCTCTCCGGGGCATTTCTATGGATTCTTATCCTCGGTAGCAGCTATCTACTCAGAGCTAAGTCTGGCCCGCTCAATGGCCGGCTCCGATGGCAAACGAATCGCCAACGGTATCGCCGATCTGCTCGAATCAGCCGGACGACTAAATAAGCTATATGCTCGGATGGAAGGCTCAATTCGTTCTCTCGGCAGTTCAATGGAGAAATCACGATCGGAAATAGTTGAGATTGAAACGAGGCTCGCAAGGCTCAAAGAGCCGGAAATCGAAAATGATCTTAATTCTTCGACTGAAAACAGGAACCTTTTTGAAAACTAAGACTTCTAAAGATAACGAAATGGATAGAACAGTTAAGCTTTTTAGGAGCGACAGATAGTGTCGAATACTCAGTATGACCTGATAGTCATCGGTTCCGGTCCTGCCGGTGAGAAAGCAGCAATTCAGGCTGCAAAAATGAAAAAATCGGTGGCGATTATTGAACGTCATTCGGTGCAGGGTGGAGTTTGTATTCATACCGGTACGATTCCATCAAAAACTCTCCGTGAAACTGTTTTATATATTCATGGTCTCAGACAACGTTCGGTTTATGGCCTCATGGGCGGTGTCAAACCTGATCTGACTATCAAAGAGCTTATGTATCGCAAAGGGCAGGTGATTCAGCAGGAACTTGATGTCATAGCCCAAAACATGGCTCGTCATCGCATTGAAGTTATTCATGGTTCTGGTCGTTTGATTGGGCCGGACAAAGTTGAAGTAACCAACGGCGAATCGAAGAAAGTATTTTCTGCCAAAGCGATTATTATTTCTACCGGAACTCGTCCGCATCTTCCTTCGCATATTAAGTTTGACTCACAGTTTATTTATGATGCCGAAACAATTATCGACCTTGACTGTATTCCGCGCAGCCTGACAATTATCGGGGGTGGAGTTATCGGTTGTGAATATGCATCAATCTTTGCTCATATCGGAGTCAAGGTGACAATCGTTGACACCAGAACACAACTCCTCTCATTTTTGGATCGTGAAATTGGTGAAGCGCTCACTTACCTGATGCGAAAATATGGAATTTCATTAGTTCTTGGAGAAGTCCCTGAGACCATCGTTGTTGAAGATGAATCTGTTGTCACTACAACCAAAACAGGCCGGACGATTCGTTCCGAACGATTACTATATGCCGCCGGACGAACCGGCAATACAGAAACGCTCGGACTTAAAGAACTTGGAATTGAAACCACATCTTATGGACTGATCAAAGTAAATGATCGTTACCAAACCAAAGTCCCTCAGGTTTTTGCTGTTGGTGATGTAATCGGTTTTCCATCGCTTGCTTCGGTCTCAATGGATCAGGGCAGACTGGCGGCAATTCATGCCTTTAATGAAGATGACATTTCATGCCTGAATAATTTGTTGCCGTTTGGTATATACACTATCCCCGAAGTTTCGATCATTGGTGAAACCGAAGAATCACTTGTCGCTGCCGGACAGGATTACGAGGTAGGAGTCGCCCGCTATTTTGAACTCGCCCGAGGACAGATTATCAACGACCATGACGGTATGCTAAAGATAATATTCGATCCCAAATCAAAACGTCTGCTCGGTGTACATATCATTGGTGAACGAGCTACCGAACTAATTCATATTGGTCAGGCAGTAGCTACCCTGGGTGGATCGATCGATTATTTTATTGAGACTGTTTTCAATTATCCAACATTAACCGAAGCATACAAAGTTGCTGCTTTAGATGGTCTCAGTCGATTGGAATCACTACGGTAGCACGAATCTATTATGTACCGATTGTCTTTTTGATTTGCGAGACCCGTTCCAGAACTGAATTCACGGTTGGGTTTTTCGGATCGAGAACCATAAACCGTTCATACTGATTGATAGCTTCCACGAAATCTTTATTTATTTCGGCAAGATATGCTTTTACAAGATATGGATGAGGCAGGTCTGCGTTGATTGCAATCATAGCATTTGAAATACTATCTGCTTGGTCGTAAAGCTTAAGTCTGTAAACCATTAACATTTGTTCACGCATGAACTCTACATCCATTGGCCAGATTTCCAAAGCTTCTTCTATTGAGATAAGCGACTTAGCAGTTTGACCGGCCTGATGATAATAGTCAGATAGATTAATCCTTGCCTGCCAACCCAATTCGTTCAAGAGAAGACTCGTGTCAATTTGTGGTTTTGCAAGTTCATACTGTCCACGCCGCAACAATACTGTGGCAACAACATCACGAGGGTCAATCCAATCAGGGTTTCTAACAATCAAACGCCTAAGTTCGGTTAATGCTTCATTGTCACGTCCCGCAACCGTAAGATCAACACATCCTCTGAATTCAAGATAGTCCACCGATTTTGCCATCAAGCTAACTTCCCACGCCGAGGCTTCATCAAATTCTTTGTTATAAAAACTTGCATCCCTAAGTGCTATCCGTCCGTTCAAATTAAATGCTTCATGCTTATCAAAATAAGAAACTGCAATTTCTGAGGCACGGGTTGTATCTATCACTGCCGGCATATAAAGCAGCGGTAATAAAATCGAGAATGCTGCTGCGACTTCCAGAATTCTCAATCGTGACTCAGAACTAACTGCCATGCCGATCAGTCCAGTCGCAAAGAAGAGTGCAAATGGTGTCAGGTAGGCGGCGTAGCGAGGGAATTCAAGGATAACGGACTGTACCGGATTTAAAATAACTACAACGACAGATCCAGCCGTAGCCATCAGGAAGATCGGAATCATCAGGTAGTTCGGGCTGTTTTGTTTTTTCATGAACCATGAAACGAACTTGGCCATTATCCCAATAGGTGCCAGCAACCAGAATATTTGAAAAACATCCGAAATATGACGCATCGACATTAGAGAATAATCTGTATTGGGATGACGCCCTTCAAGTGGCATCAATAGCTGTCTGAACAGAAGTGATTCATTCATGTATTGATAAGCGATATAGATCATAAGTACAATCAAACCACCCGAGATGCTCGCCCAAAGAACTTTGCTTATACGATTCGATTCAGGCTTTACGAACGTAACATACAAAACTGCCGGAACAAGATATGCACCGGTGAAATGCATCGTTGTCGCGAATATTGCCAGCAGCCAAAGCATTACAATATTGAAAATCGTTCGTTCATCTCTGATTTTAATAATATAAAAAGCTACCCATAGGGTAAGAGCAACAATCAGAGGTTCAACGCCAACAAATCCAAAATATAGAATTGTTTGTGGTCCAAAGAAGATTATCAGAAATAGATAGATACGTTCTTTTGCATTATCACTCAAGCGTGCAGAGATTTTTGCTACAGCAATCAATGATGCAATAGTTGAACCATACGCTAAAACTCTCCACGCCAGTCCGGCGGCATCATTTGTATTGCTCATAAACAGCGAAAAGAATTTATATAAGCTACCTGCAATTACAACTGTTCCAAATTCGTACCATTTAAAAAGTAATATTGGAGCCTGTGATATTTGTGCGACTCGTAAGGTGCCACCTCCGAAGAGAATCGAATCGAATTGAAGGATAATAGTAAGCAGGAATATCGAACCAAGGCCTGAGTAGATATACTTGCGCGAGTCAGATAGTCTGTTTACTGTCTTTCCATGACATAGCAACAGATAGCTTATGCTGATTGCAATTACTAATTGTATAACCCAGCCAAAGAGAGTGCCTGCACCTAAGAAACTAAATGACCAGTCATTATCAAAGAGAGTCTCTCCGATCAAATGTCCGATAAACCAGGCGAATAAAATTCCACTGAGTAAAGCTGTTACGATCTTATCCCTTGAATCACTCACTGTCTCATATCCTGAAATTAAAGTTCCTGTCTGCCTTCAATAGCTCTCGTGAGCGTCACTGCATCGGCATACTCCAAATCGGAACCAACCGGCAAGCCTCGTGCAATTCTCGTGACTTTAATACCCATCGGTTTGATCAACCTCGATATATATGTAGCAGTTGCTTCACCTTCGACATTCGGATTAGTGGCAACGATAATCTCTTTCACATCTTCGAGTCGTCCCAACAGTTCTTTAATTCTAAGATCATCCGGTCCGATACCATCCAAAGGGGAGAGCCTTCCCCCAAGCACATGGAACAATCCTTTGAATCCTTCTGCTTTGTCAAGAGCGGCAGCATCCATAGCTTCCTCAACCACACAGATCAAATCAGCATGACGATTCGGATCGGTGCAAGTATGGCATGGGTCAACTTCTGAGATATTAAAACATGTTTTGCAGAATGATACTTTTTCTTTTACATCCCGTATAATATCGGCCAATTCCAAGGCCTCACTTGCTTCCATTTTAAGAATATGAAACGCAAGCCGGGCAGCAGATTTTCGACCAATGCCCGGAAGTCGGGCCAGCCAGTTGACAAGTCGTTCGACCGACTCTGCAGATTTAAACATCTATTATATGCTTTCTCTTAAAACGGAAGGTTCATTCCGGGAATATTCATTCCACCGGTAATTGCTGACATCCGTGACTGCTGCATTTCCGATGATTTTTCGTGAGCTTGATTTATTGCTGCCACAATCAAATCTTGAAGCATTTCAACATCTTCTTTGTCAACTACTTCCGGATCAATAGTAATAGACTGAATTTCATTCTTACCGTTTGCTACTACTTTTACCATCCCGCCACCGGAAGTTCCTTCTACTTCGGCAGTCTCAAGTTCAGCCTGCATTTCGGCCATTTTGGCCTGCATCTGCTGTACTTGTTTCATCATATCGCCGAGTCCGCCTTTACCCATAACTATGCTCCTGATTTTCTAAAAATTCTATTTTTGTTTACGAACGCCAATAACTTCGCCGTCCACCAGTTCAATAATCTTCTTAAGTCCTTCGGACGATTCAATAAGTTTTGCAGTATCTATCTTATCATCCTTTTTGTCGTCACTCTCAACTTTATCAACCATCTCTTGATCGAGATCAAACTTTATCACCAGCTGTGCTTTGAAATGATCAAGCAACGCAGTTTCAATTTGGTTCTTGTTTTCTTTCTTACTAACCAACTCCAAAGAAGAATCAGCCGATCCAGGGAAGACTATCAAAAGTTGATTTCCATCCAGTGATCGAACCTCCGCCATATTCAATTGTGATGAAAGCATACGACTGCGTGAACGCATAAACGTCAGGAAATTACTCCAACCTGCTTTTAATTGAGCAATATTTACGCTTCGGGTTGGGGCAGGTCTCTCGGGAGGATGTGGTATTGTTAGACGACGGGGAGATGACGCAGTTACTTCATTTTTTTTTTGACTGCCGGAGAAAATATCTGGACTACTATTTGAAACTGTTGTCGTTGATCCAGTCGGGGGACCATTGCCAATTTTGGCAAGTAATTCCTCAAACCGAACGGTACTTTCCATCGTAGCCATCTTAACTGCAGCCACTTCAAGTAACAATCGTTCGTGCAGGCCGCTTCCGAGATCACGGTTGAGATCAGACATGGTTTTCATTAGCCTGAGGATATCACCAATTGAGAATGAGGCCGCTTGTTCTTTGTAATGTTTAAGCTCAGCTTCCTGAAGATTTAAAAGGTCGGTAGCTTCTTTGGTGCTTGTCAAAACCATAAGCACTCTCAGATGTTCCAGCAGTTCAATGACAAAATCTTTGACATCAACGCCCGAATCAAAAAGCTGTTTTGTTAACTGCAATGCTTTTGCTCGGTCCGCTTCGGCAATCGCCGTAACAAAATCAAAAAGGAACCCACGATCAACCAAGCCAAGAGCATTAACAACATCCTGTTCGGATATTGCACCGGATGAAAAAGCTGCTATCTGATCCAACAATGAGAGCGCATCACGAACCGATCCATCAGCTTTGCGAGCCAAGAGATGCAGAGCGCCATCTTCAACTTTAATTTTTTCAGCTTTTGCAATCTTCCCCAGATGTCCGGCCAGATCATCAACTGAGACTCTGCGGAAATCAAAACGCTGTGTCCGTGACAATATTGTCTCAGGAATTTTCAATGGTTCAGTCGTAGCAAACATGAAAATAACATGCTCAGGGGGCTCTTCGAGAGTCTTCAGGAGCGCATCAAAAGCAGAACCGGATAATCTGTGAACTTCGTCAATGATATAAATTCTCTTTTTACCACTTGTTGGCAAATATCTGACATTCTCGCGAAGCGTCCTGATATCATCAACGCCGGTATTCGAGGCAGCATCTATTTCAAGGACATCAAGAGATGATCCCGATGTTATCTCGGTACAGGTAACGCACTTACAGCATGGGGTAGGTGTTGGACCCTCAACGCAGTTGATCGATTTTGCCAATATCCGTGCAACTGTAGTTTTTCCAGTTCCACGAGGACCACAAAAAAGATAACCTGAACCGACACGGTCATTAACCAGCGCATTCTTAAGCGTCCTGGTTACATGTTCCTGCGCCACGACATCCTCGAATGTCGCCGGGCGGTATTTTCTGGCAAATACAAGATAGCTCATAGAAAATCAATATAACTAAAAGCTTCACCTGTGGGAATGACATTTTATGCTTTGTCGTCAGGATATTTAAAGATATCTTTTTTTCTGAACTTTCCGGGCTGGAAACTCGTCTTTATAGAGACCAGAGAGGATTAAAAATGACACCAAATCATCGCAGTAGAGCTACGATTATATTCCTTGTGATTATTTTCCTGCTTGGAAGCTCATCCCCGGCCATGGCTATATTCCCGTGGGAATCGAAGGGGAGTGGTACTTTTGGCATGAAAGGTGGCATTCTCGGAAGAGCTAATTTTGTGACAACCCAGGATTCCACCAATACGAAAATTGGCGCATCATTTGGGCTTTTTGTAGATTTCCCGGTTGCACGAAAAGTCAAAACAGGAATTTCCTTCGACCTTTTCAATATTATTGCCCTTGGCAACACAGGATATTTGGTTGATGGTAGTTGGACACTCAAATACGTTCAGAGCTGGCCCCATACTGGTATCGCACTCAAACCTTCTGCATCAATTGGCGTTGGTCTGATGCCCAAAACCGGTTACATGAAAGACACGATTTATCTGACAACGAAAGCGTGGCTCGAATTTCATTTTCTACTTTCACGCAACAGAGCATTTCTTTTTGAGGTTGGTGTTTTCAATGCACCAAATGGGGGAGATTCAGAAATCGACGTCAAGATCGGCCCGGCAATATTTGTAAGGGTTGGATACGTGCCGTAACAGGTTAATGGGCACATCAGAATTAAAGATAATTGCCTGTAAAACAGATCTTGTGTATATTCGTCTGTAATCTAGATGCTTTACTTCAGGAAGGGACTTAATTGAAAAAATCATTAATAATTCTAAGTACACTTATAAAATACCTATGTGCATCAACTATTACTGCCGGTGAAACCAAAGGAATCTTTGGAGTCAAGATTGGTACCTATGGAATAGGTACTGTTTATTTGACTGATAAAAATACTGATGA
>JAUVAR010000167.1 GCA_030591625.1 Candidatus Zixiibacteriota bacterium | reverse complement strand
GAATGCTATCGGCCGGGATCAGTTCACCATTACGGATCATAAGCCGGTCGCCTACCTTAAGTGATGACAACGGCACCGACTTTTCACCATCTTTATTTTTTACAAGTACAGCCATTGGAAAGTACGCCTTGAAATCACGATCAAACCTGAGAGCATCATACGTTCTTTCCTGATATAACTTTCCTAGTAACAGAAAGAAAACAAGCCCGGTGAATGAATCGATATAACCCGGCCCTGCTCCCGAGATAACATCAAGGGTTGATCTTGTAAATAAAACCGAAATACCGATAGCAATGGGCAGGTCCATCCCGGGTGATTTCAATCGAATAGAATTCCAGGCCGAACGAAAATATCCCGAGGCACTATACAATAATACCGGCAGGGCAAGAGCGAGTGACACAAGACCGAAAAATTTTCTAAACTCAGGTTGTATCATGTCACCTATGTCGAGATAACTGGGAAAACTCAACAACATAATATTAGCAAAAGCAAAGGCAGCAACTCCTATACGTGCATAGAGAGAACGCCTATGTGACGACACTCTTGGGCCTTCAAGGTTTTCCATCGCCAGAGTTGGTTCATAACCGATCGATGCGAGTGATCTTATAATATCGGCCAGTTTGCTCCGTGATGGATCAAACACAAGTGTGAGTTGTTTGCGTCCAAAATTTACACGAGTTGTAATAATGCTATCATTTAATAGATGTAAATTTTCAAGCAGCCAAACACAAGAAGCGCAATGGATGTTTTCTATCTGGAGTGTCAAACGAGCACGGCTGCCATCATTAAAATCAAGAAGGGAAGCAGATGTTTTGGGGTCGTCCAGAAAGTCGTATTTCTTCTTAGCTTCATCTTTTGATACAGAAATCCCCGGCCTCTCAGTCAGACGATAATAATCGTTCAGGCCACTTTGATTTAGAAGTTCGTAAACTGTCTTGCAGCCATTACAGCAAAACGAATGCGACTTAAGACTGACAGCATCTCCACGACAGGGATCACCGCAATGGTCACATAGTAATTCTTCGCGCTTTACAACAGCAGTCATAATTTAACTTCTATCTCTAATTGCTTCATTCTACAGTTCAATAAAATTGAACGTCATAGTATATCCATGCGTTCCGTATTGGGCAAGAATGATTGAGTAGAATTAAGTAATTGGATCAATCATCACTCTAATTAGTCTGGATTATATAGGGGGAGGCGCCCCCGATCGGAGTGAATCCGAACAAGGGCGCCAGGTTAAGACAAGGTGAACAGAGGACTTAATTTTAGTGAGCCATAGTGGCCAACGATCCTAAATCGATCTGAATAGGTTGCAGAAGCGATCTGACGACCGGCCCGGATTTCAATACCAAACCCTCTTTTTTAGTCCCGACTAACAACTTCCGTCCCAGCCGTCTGACTACTTCTGCCTCTACTGTCTCAAGTCTATCCACTGGTGTTAATTCTTCATTATGCCAGCCCGCAATTCCATTATCTGTTGCTACATAGACAACCCAGCCGGATGCATCAATCGAACGAACTGCCCCCGCAGGAAGGCCATCTTCAACGGTTAATTCATTCCAAACACCACCGTTGTAGATAAAGAACGCATCAGGTGTGCCGAGATATAGTCTGTTATGGTTGTAGGCTAACGATGTAACCTGATCAAAAAGCGCTTTGTCACGAGCGAGCCATCTTTGAACAAACTCATCACCATCATAGTGGAAAAGCCCATTTCCATTGGTGCCGACCCAAAGCCCATCCTGATCTGCCGTCAGAGCCGAAATGTCAAACTGATCGACAATCAAGTTGGTACCTGCATCAGTTACGGTATAGAGCCCGAAAGTTGTACCTACAATAAGCTCTGCCCCGTGAGAGAGCATAACATTGATTGAACCGATCATACCAGATTCAAGAGATATAAGAGAATCACCGCATTGTTCATACAGGTCGTTGCCACCAATATAAAGTTTACCCAGGTGCATTACTACGGCGGAGAGTGGTTCACCGCTTAAGATCATCTGCTCCGATTTATCGGCAAGATTGACAACTGCCAGACCAATAGGTGTAGCGGCATAAACGAACGATTGATCGATTACAATATCTTCTACATACGGATAAGTAACAACCGACTCGGCAACTGCAGGAATTGCTTCGATAATATCAATTATTTCTGGAGTAGTTTCATCTTGCTCGGGAGTATATATGATAGCTCCTTCAACATGTTCTGCAACTACTTCCGAGATCGAATCGACCACCCGGGCAACAAACCCGTTTGCGTCAGTATTCTCAACTTCGGCGCATCCAACCAGACCAAGCATGATCATGATAGTGAGTCCGAATGTGAGTTGTGTTAGGTTTCTTGTTTTCATTTTGACCTCCGTCAGTTTGAGTTGTTTTCTGCTTTGGTGTAATACAAGTAGTGTGCCATAAGCTGTAAGTGATGTAACGAGAATGACTTAAGAGTAAAACGAGAAGGCCAAAACAGGCTAATGTGTGTCATATAAGACACGCTTACTTGGTCCAATTACGTAAACTGTTAAGAATCAATCGTTTGGATGTGTCTAAAATGACACAAAACTATGTTTTTGTTGGAAATTGTTAGCTTTACCGTAGTATAAAGATAGGAGTGGAAAGTCTTTATGAAGCTAAGAACTATAATACACACACTATTAATAGCAGCGATCTCTCTGCCAATTTCAGCAGATGATTCAGATACGGCCACACAGCTTCTGCAGGTAAAAGGTAAGAGAGTTTATTTTGATGTTGGCAGTTCGGAAGATATTCTCCCCTTAGCTCGTTTTGAAATCTTCAATACCGATTCAGTTATTTGCAGTGGTCAGATCGAGCGAGTTTTCCCCGGGTTATCTGTCGGACTGACCGATCAAGAATGTCAACTTCCCCAACCTTTCGAAAGTCTTACTGTAAAAATAGAATCTGCTCTGATTGATATTGAAACAAAGATTGTCATCGGAACAAATGTTCAAACAACTATTCTTGATATCTGGTTAGAAAAAATTATCGATTCCGATTCAACCCAAAAATCACCCAAAACAGATATCAGGAAATTCAATTCATCCGAACGATTGTGGGATGAATACGAATCGGGCAACGTCGATGTAGTCATCACTTACAAGAGCTACTCTCAAGATAGAGCTGGCCATACAATGATTGCACCTGCTCCGTTTATTGCAGCACTTATTCCAAATATATCATCTGAAATTAATAATTCAGCGATGTTAACGACATCAATATACTATCGTTTTGATTCCAACAGGCTCAGTCTGTTCTTTGATGGTGACTCAGTCAAAGCAATCACGAATCTCTTTAATAATAAAGAAACTTCACGACGTCCGTTTCCTTATGATCCACTAAAGGGAAGCTCTCTCTTTAAGCGTATCAAGTCCCGCCCACGCAAACTTGAAATATATCTATCATCTCCCGAACTTAAGATGATGGCCGACTATCTGTCCGACTTGCTCTCGCGTGATCGTTGTCGAGCAAGAACAGTTAGCAATAGATCGAAAGCTGATCTTTATCTTGAGCTTATGCCTTATGACGACAACAATGATTCAACTATGCTCAACTATCTGGTCAGTTTATTACGAAACGACAAACCGAACAATGGATCAATGTTCGAAAGTGTTGGCTCATTGGAACAGTATATCAACTGGTATCATGAGAGTTTTGATCAATCCCGTCGCGAGTATTACAGTAACTTGATTGAACGCATTGTACGAGATGATATCGGTTTGTTCCCTTTGTTCCGTCCGCACTTGTTTATTACAACCGGTGAGCGGATACGTGGCATTGAATTGACCGAGAATGAAGGAATAAATATTAATTCGCTCCGTCGTCTTGTTCTTCCGTCTGAGCAAGAGGAGAGTATAAAATGAAATTCACTCTACGTATCCGCCTCTATCTTATCTTGATAGCATTGATCCCCCCACTGGCAGTTATGGCTGTTCTCTACCAGAGTTCACTCGACGAACAAGAGTTAAATGCGCGTCAACAAATGCATGAACAACTATCACGGGGTCTAATACTTAAGACACAATTCAGATCAGACCTGCGCGATGCTCTCACAGAAGCTGGCAATAGATACACTAATCTCGTGCAACTCAGGTCATATTCTCAACGAAATAGATCACACAACCAATATCTCAAACAACTTAACAGTGATCTAAATTTCGTTGAATTAGTTGATTCGTTCGGATTTGTTTTGTCCTCGGCAGATCGTCCATCGTTACCGGGTGAACAACTATTGTTGTCTGAATCATTCTCTGTAACTGCCAATGATAATGTCTATTCAGTCGTAGAATATGATCGCGGTGGACGGCATGCGGCGATTGCCGGTACCTTTAAAATCAACGACACAACGTATCTATACGGTGGCCAATATCTTGATGAAAAAATATTAAACTTATGGGCTGCCTTAACCGAGTCAGAGTTGGAACTTCTCTTTGAAGAAGATTCAGTTGCTATGTTTGAGTCGTTTGTTCGCATGGAGCCGTTATTGGTTTATCAAACTGACAGCGTTTATGAAGCACGTCTGGAAGGCGGACCGGGCGACGGCTATATCTTGCGCATGAAGTTCCGTCCCGGCAATAGTCTCCAAATTCTCAGCTCATTGCTTGGTGTTACTTCGTTGGTTGCAGCTCTATCGGTTGCAGCGGCAGTACTCTTAGGTATGTTTATCTCCGGACGAGCCCGTCGCGAAATCAGCAACCTTGTTGATGCAACCTCACGGGTGGCGGCAGGTGATTTTTCTATTCCTGTTATGGCCTACGAAGAAGGTGAGTTTTCGCAATTGGCCGATTCATTTAGTGCCATGATGACTCATTTGCAAAAATCGCAAAAACAACTTGCTGCCTCAGAAAAAATTGCTGCCTGGGAAATGATGGGTCGTAAAATTGCACATGAAATAAAAAACCCGCTAACACCAATTTCAATCAGCAATGATGATATCTATCGTTCCTACATTGAAAAGCTGCCCAACTTTGATCAAACGATTGAAAAAAACTGCGGTATGATAAAAGTAGAAATCAAACGACTCACTTCATTGCTCGACGAGTTCATAAAGTTTGCACGAATGAAACCGTCACAACCTGCTCGTACAACATTACAACCGTTGCTTGATGAAATATCAACACTCTACACAGTAGAATTAGAACAGGAAAAACTTAAGATAGAAAACAGATCGACTCGTCGGTTCGTTCATATAGACTCAACAACAATTAAACAGTTATCAATAAATCTTATTAAGAATGCCCTTGAGCTTGATGACATTAATAAAATCAATGTTACTATCATTGATGACGCAGACAAACTTGTTCTGATAGTAGAAGATGACGGACCGGGCTTTCCGAACGATCAGCTCGAACAACCATTCCAACCGGAGATGTCCACCAAGAAGGGTGGAAGCGGGTTGGGGCTTGTTATTTGTCAGCGCATTGTAATTGATCACGAAGGTCACATTGAACTGTACAACAAGAAACCTAAAGGAGCCGGGATAAGAATCAGCATCCCGCAATCTGATGGCTAAAATACTGATAGTTGACGACGAACAAAATATTCGGGCATCACTTAGCGATGCTCTCTCCAAGCGTGGACATGAGGTAGTTACAGCAGAGTCTGTCCTACAGGCACGAAGCTATATTACGGCCGATTTCGATATCGGTCTTTTCGATGTACAACTTCCCGATGGCAACGGCGTTGATCTGATGCGCGAGTACACCCGTGTGAATTCTGAAATTGCGATCATAATGATATCGGGTCATTCAGATATTGCCACCGCAGTTGATTCGATCCAGAATGGTGCTTATGATTTTATTGAAAAACCACTCTCGCTCGATTCTATTATTGTGACAATTGCCAACGCTACTCGTACCGGTAAACTTGAAGTTGAAAAACGTCGTCTAACAGGAATTGTTTATGGCGAGATGATTGGACGTTCTCGTTTGATGCAGAAATTGCGTGACGACATAATTCGTTCAGCATCCAAAACAGACCGCTTTCTTATCCTTGGTGAAAATGGTACCGGCAAAGAATTAGCGGCACATCTCATTCATTCCCATAGCCGTAATTCCGAAGGACCATTCGTTGCGCTCAACTGTGCAGCCCTTCCTTCTGAATTAGTAGAATCGGAATTATTTGGTCATACAGCAGGTGCCTTCACTGGAGCCTCAAGAAACAGAAAAGGGAAATTCCAGGAAGCAGATGGTGGAACGATATTCTTAGATGAAATTTCTGAAATGCCTCCCGATGCTCAAGCAAAAAT
>JAUVAR010000234.1 GCA_030591625.1 Candidatus Zixiibacteriota bacterium | reverse complement strand
ATATCTGATTCTTTCGAGGGCATCCCACCCTTCGCAAATCCAAAATCGAACGCCGTCACCGCGACAAAATAAGAGAGCGTCGAAACCAAGTCATCGATAACAAATTCATACTCGTAGAATTTCGGCAATCGTTCACCATGCTCGGTTGTGACATCATCGTCAGTCCAGAGTGTTGGATCGTTTGATGGTTCTGTCGCATTCGGATATACTTTATGAATCTCGCGTTCGTTCGACAGGTCGTACATGTTATGATCGTTTTTCTCAAAATAATAAAACGTGTCGTTATATAGCAACGGATCATCACGCGAGTGAATCAGCGGGTCAAACTGTTCGTTGTCGTAGAGCAACTGTAGCGTGTCCAGAGTAAACGGTAACTCGCGATTCTGCCATTTGGATATTTCATCGGATAACTTTATATGCGTGAAACGATTGAAATTATGCTTATCAAACGATGACTGCAGTGTCATAGCCGACAGTCGTGAATCCAAGCCTGAATAAACACGATACCCCTCAAAATCTTTTGTTCGTGTAAACTTGTCGATATTCGTTTCCGTGTAATACCCGTTCCAGCGAATGGTAAGTCGTCCTTCTTCGGGAACAACTTTTACAATCGGTGGTGGTGGTGGAAGGTCGGCACGGAAATCAGGGACCCCGTCACCCTCAAACCATGTTGTGTCACCGTTGCACATCCGATACTTGCCTGCATAGCCATCCCCATCGGTGTCGAAGCCCGGATTATCATACACCCACTTTGCATAGTTTGCATTCTCTGCGAGATTCGAAAAGTCTAATTGATTGTAGAACGGTGACGGATTGTATGGATCAAACAGCCGTTCATGCGCCGTCGGATCATGATGCACACTATCCCCGGCAACTATGGCAATCGTAAACGTTGCTATTTGTCCAGGGCCAAGATCGAATGAACCGACAGACAGATATGCTCCGCCTCCTTCTTCAGCTATTCGTGTTGCATACCTTGGCGATGGTGTTAGCCAACCATCAAAAGAATAATCTACAGCGGCATTAATTTGGTCATAATCAATCTCGCCATTGGACATATTATAATATTGATATACATCTGAATATGGTGGCTTAGATTCAGGACCAAGCTTCCTTAACGACTTTTCTTTTGTTCCTTGATGGCGTGGTTGCCACCGGACATAACCGGTATCATCCCACAAAAGCCCTTGCCAGTTGTAACTATAGTGCGGTTCATCAACAGGAGTTCCCAGGAACATCACACCTACTGCACCTGTTCTCTGCTCAATCTCACCATCCAGATTCATTGTTGTACCATCTTTAGCTATACTGTATGCAAGCATCAGTGGGCTGGCTGATTTACAAAAACCTACTGAACTATTAGATCGTAATAAACCATTCGGCCCTCTCCCCCATGGTACCCTAAAGCTAATGTAGCCCTTCCTGAGAGTGTGTGGCCCAATATTTTCAATCTCATAATTAAATAATATAAACTCATCAAGTCGTTCTGCTGACCAGGACATTGATCTTTCTCGTATCTTCAGACCGATTGGAATGTGAGGTCTGCCAGTTATATGATCTGGAAGAGCTATCCTTGGGTCTGTTCCTGTATCAGTATAAGTGGCAATAATGTCAAGCTCAGCGTTCGATTCGGGAGAATAGTAATTTCTAAGCAAATCTATGGACCGAAACTGTAGCTTCCCCTCTGGCCACTCAACTGGTGTAAACTCATAGAGAGCATCAGAGACTAACGTATCTCCTTTTATTATACCTCCAACTGCTAATCCACACCATCCCCAACGAATTCCCAATTCTCGTGGATAAACAGCCGGGTACATCCATTGCTGTGTCAAACTATCAAATAGTTTTACCGATTGATCCGGATTTACCCATCCTGAAATACCCAGGTTACTCACAGACCATTGCAACCGGCCGGAAGCATGAGCGGCAAACTCGGCTTCTCCAATAATATGTAACTGAGCATTTGTATCGTGAAACATCAAAAAGAAAAGGAACAACGAAAGTAGAAAAGCTGTAATATGTTTTCGTACACCAATCATCTAAATCGTATGCTCCATTTTTAACAATACTTTCACAAAAGATAAGAGACAATATTATTTACGTTTTGTCAAGTTCAATTATTTGTTGACGGGTGCCTTGCAACACCCGTCAACTGCTAACAGCTTAAAAGAGCAGCTACCTACTCGCCACACCCGACAAAGCGGGGAGAGCAGTCATTGCAATCATCGTTAGCTCCAGTTTCTTCCCAAAATCCATAAGGACTATTGGGACATCTAATCGGCTCTGACTGAAACCAGATACGGCCAAAACAATCGCAAGGACCAGCTTCACTGGCAGTCACCTCGGTAGGCATCAATGCGCCAAATGCAAAGCCACATGCAATGCTTAGAATCGCTATTGTGAAGCAAAATCTACTTAATTTCATCTTTTTTCACCTCCTTCAAATTAAATTGTTCACAGAATGCAAATGGTCTCAAGCAGGTCCTCGCGAAGACGTCTGCCCAAGCCAAACTGAATTGCGCGCACTATCCCTCTGCTATCAACTGTGACAACAGTCGGATAGAAATCCAAATGATATTTGCTTTGAAAATGACTAACAGAATATCTGATCATTAACTTATCTGCGATAACCTCTCTGTATTCTTTAGGCATCTGAATCACAGATGTATCAACACACACAGCGACAACAACTTCCGGCAAAAGCAACTTCTCGACTACCTTGTTCCAATATTTGAGAAGGACCAGACAATGGTCGCACTCAGGATCAATGAAGATAAGTGCAAGTGGTCTATCTGTTGCTATATTGCGAAATGTAGTCTCTGTTGAATCTTGAAAGACAGCCTCATCTATTGGAAAGGACTCGCCCTCATCGAATTCCAGATAAATTCCTGCCTGCCTCAACTTTTCAGCATCCGGCTCCCGACCTGCACCTGGTATTATTTCACTCGCCGGAACTCGATGTACAGCCGCAACCCCCAAATATACTCCAATAGCAACTCCACATACTGTTAGCATTATACCAACTGCTAACCTGAATATTGAATTTTCTTTAAAACCACGATACTTGTCCTTGACACTCGACATATTCCACCTCCTCATACTCCCGTTATTCCGACCTGTCAACTCAAACCCTCATCCCAAACAGACTCCACCCTCACGTGTGGAACAGATTCGTTGGACTGTCAGGCAGAGTCACCCGACAGCACAGGAATAATCAATTCACACAGTTGTACTCAGTCAACACCCATTGGGTGTCAGGTTGCAACAGCCATAGGCTGATAGCAACCATGACCTGCGATATGAACATACGTCACCTGTGCGACGTACGCCTATGTCCTCCAATGCTTGTATGTGCCCTTATCGGATAGTAATATAGCTGCCCCCCCCCTTAATTTGTCAAATGTTTATTCGACTATTCAATCTATTTATCCACACAACAGACACTAATCCGACCCTCTTACTCATATTTAGCCATCAACGACAAACACCCTCACATCCCCCTCACACACTTTCACTACCACATCAATGTTGAATGCAGTTCGCACACCATTGTTATGATCTATTTAACCCAAAACAGAGAAGCAATCTCCCCTTCCAAACTCGTCACAGACTTACAATTTCAACACTACTTCACTACAACGCACCTTTTTTTGCACGAGCAAAGCCAATTACGACGTAAGTGATTGGCAGACATAAAAACGAAACTACATAACAACATCTCTTTTCGTATATGAGCTATCTGAATGTATCTCTTCTTGTAATAAGGTTACCAAAAGTATAGCTTTCCTGTAGGGTGGTTCCCTCTTATTAGAAAAAAGTAAGAGAAGAATGATTATAGAATCTGTATTCCTGTTTTCACAGGAATGACAATCCTTGAAAGAGGTCATGTCCTCCAAGGCAGGCAGGATGACCTGACCTCACAATATAATCAGGCGACGCCTGCGACCCGAAGCAGTAAGACACCCGATGGGTGCAGGCTTAGTCTGCACAAAAAAAAACGGGCCTGAATTCAGACCCGCTATACAGAGCAGTTTCTATTTTATCTAAGTTTATCCGGCAACTTTTTCAAGCAGCTCTTCGTCGATATCAAAATTCGAATAAACTTTCTGGATATCTTCATCACTCTCAAGAATGTCGAGCAACTTAAGCAATGACGAAGCGTCCGATTCTTTTTCAATCTTGGTTGAGTTTTGAGGAAGCATCGTAACTTCGGCGGATGCAATCGTAATACCCTTAGCTTCAATTGCCTGCCTGACATCATCGAGCACCATAGGATCCATCAACACCTCAAAAACATGTGCATCAGCCACAATATCTTCAGCGCCGGCCTCAAGTGCGACTTCCATCAAAGTGTCTTCGTCGGTAACATCAGTATCAACAATAATGACACCACGCTTGTCGAACATCCACGCGACACAACCATTAGCTCCGAGGTTTCCACCATATTTTGTAAGTGCATGCCTGATTACCGCAACAGTCCGATTTTTATTGTCGGTTAAAACTTCCAGCAATATCGCCACCCCGCCGGGGCCGTAACCTTCGTAATTTACT
>JAUVAR010000291.1 GCA_030591625.1 Candidatus Zixiibacteriota bacterium | reverse complement strand
CTGTGTTGCCTCGATTGACAAGTTCGTTTAAGACGTTTAAGAGCATACGGATATCTTCAAAATGCAAACCGGTTGTTGGTTCGTCCAATATGTACATCGTATTGCCGGTTGCCATCTTCGATAATTCAGTTGCAAGTTTGACTCGTTTTGCTTCACCGCCCGAGAGGGTCGTTGCCTGTTGACCGAGATGAATGTAACCAAGCCCGACATTTGTAAGCGTGAGTAATTTGTTTTTTATTCGTGGAATGTTTTCAAAAAAGGTCAACGCTTCTTCGACTGTCATGTCAAGCACATCGGCAATCGACTTACCTTTGAAAGAAATCTCCAGGGTTTCTCGGTTATAGCGTTTCCCTTTGCATATTTCGCAGGGAATATAAACATCGGGCAGGAAATGCATTTCAATTTTGATGATGCCATCCCCCTGACACGCTTCGCACCGACCACCCTTAACATTGAACGAAAAACGTCCGGGCATATATCCACGTGCTTTTGATTCAGGCAGAGATGAAAACAGATCACGCACAGGTGTAAAAAGACCGGTGTAGGTCGCAGGATTTGATCGAGGGGTTCGTCCGATTGGTGATTGATCGATATCAATTACCTTGTCGATATGTTCCAGACCTGTTAGCGTTCTGTAGGGAAGAGGCATCTTGCGACTATTATAAAAATGTTTTGCAAGAGCACGATAGAGCGTTTCATTGATGAGCGTTGATTTGCCAGAACCCGAAACACCCGTTATTGCGATGAATTGCCCAAGTGGAATTGTTACATCAACTTTTTTCAAATTGTTACCGGTAGCATCAGTAATTTGCAAGTTGAGTCCATTATGTTCACGCCGTTCTTTAGGCGTTTCAATCTTACGTGCGCCGGATAAATATTGTCCGGTGATTGATTTACGTGATGCTTTGATCTGCTTCGGTGTCCCCGACGCAACTATCTCACCACCATGCACACCCGCACCGGGTCCTAAGTCGAGAATATAATCAGCTGCTTCAATCGTCTCTTTATCATGTTCAACAACAAGCACCGTGTTGCCAATATCACGAAGTTCAATCAATGTATTTAAAAGTTTGCGGTTATCACGTTGATGCAGACCTATTGATGGTTCGTCAAGGATATACAACACTCCAACAAGTCGTGAACCTATTTGTGTTGCGAGTCTAATTCGTTGTGCTTCTCCACCTGAGAGAGTTGATGCCGACCTGTTCAGAGTGAGATAATTAAGACCAACATCACAAAGAAATTTGAGACGTTCTTTGATCTCTTTGAGAATTTGTCGTCCAATAGTTTGTTGACGCTTGGTTAATTTTATATTCTTGAAATATTCGGCAGATTTCTTGATTGACATCTCGGTGACAGAGTCAATAGTTTCTCGGTCAATAATGACTGACAACGATTCGGGACGAAGGCGGGCACCATGACAGGAGGGGCAGTCTGTGATTGACATATATCGTTCAATCCAATTACGTACACCACTTGATTCGGTCTGCTTGTAACGTCGTTCAAGATGTGGGATGACACCTTCGAAGGATGATTCATATTTACCACGTCCACGTCCTTTGCCGGAGGCATGCTCATATTCGAATTCGATAATTTCGTCACCCGATCCATAAATTACAACCTGCTGAACTTTGGCAGACAGTTTTTCAAATGGTGTGGACAGTTTGATGTCGTAATGATTGGCGATACCTCTTAGCATGTAGCGATACCAGTTAGCCATATCGATACCACCCCAGGGATGAATAGCTCCGGTGCTGATCGAAAGAGATCTGTCCGGTACAACAAGCTCCGGAACAATTTCCATTTTCTGTCCGAGACCATCGCATGTCTTGCAGGCACCAAACGGGGAATTGAATGAAAACATTCGTGGTGAAAGTTCATCGTAGCTGATGTTACAACTGAGGCAGACGAACTGTTCGGAATAAAGCAGGTCTTTATTTTTGATATTTATAAGAACTGTCCCTTGTCCGATTTTTAGAGCAGTTTCGACCGAGTCAGCAAGACGGCGTTTGGATTTAGCTTTTACAATTAGGCGATCAACAACAGCTTCGATTGTATGCTTTTTAGTTTTGGCCAGTTTTTCGACCGAGTCTGCATCAACAACTTCTCCGTCGATTCTGAGCCTGACAAAACCTTCCCGTTTTGCTTCGTCAATTATATCGCGGTGTTCTCCTTTTTTCCCCTTTACCAGTCCAGCCAGGACCATCATCCGAGTCCCTTCTTCAAACGTAAGAATCGAATCGACAATTTGTTCAACAGTTTGTTGGGTTATCCTTTGTCCACAGCCAATACAGTGTGGAACGCCAACTCGGGCAAAAAGCAATCTGAGATAATCATAAATCTCCGTAATTGTGCCAACTGTCGAACGAGGATTACGGGGAGTTCCTTTTTGCTCAATTGAAATCGCCGGTGAGAGACCTTCGATAAAATCGATATCCGGTTTTTTCATCAGGCCAAGGAATTGGCGCGCATAAGATGAGAGCGACTCAACATAGCGACGCTGACCCTCGGCGTAGATTGTATCAAAGGCAAGAGAGCTCTTGCCCGAGCCTGAAAGGCCGGTTATTACAGTCAGGGAGTCGCGCGGAATGAGAACATCGATATTGCGCAGATTATGTTCCCGCGCTCCTTTGACATGAAGGAACTGTTTATTTCTGTTATTTCTATTATTCTTAACTGCCATATTATCACCTTTGGGGTAACTGGGCAATATAGCCAGAGTGGCCGGCTTGTCAAACGGCAAAGCGATATTCTATTTCACATTATTCTGCAAACAGGGTCCAGTTATGTCAGAAAATGACATTAGCAAGTTCGACCGAATCAGCTTGACAAGATGACAGACGTTTGTACATTATCCCATTATGCATGATCCACATCAAGAATTTTACGACCGCCTGGCCGCCGAATGGGATCTCAATTTCACGGCGGAAGACCGCGAACGACTCTCTCGCAGGATAGACTCGTTTGGAGTCAAGCCAGGTATGAATACGCTCGATCTAGGTTGCGGTACCGGTGTCCTTTTTGATATGCTGAGAAGGGCAGTTGGAGAAACCGGATCTGTCACCGGAGTCGATTTCTCGTTTCAGATGGCCCGTATGGCGCACCGCAATTTCCCAATGTCAAATGTCAATGTGATTGATGCAGACGCTGCGGCGCTTCCATTTCCTGATTCGCTTTTTGATATTGGTTTTTCGTTTAATGCTTTCCCGCATTTCAGAAATAAAAAAGCCACTCTTGATGAAGCTCATCGCGTCCTTAAGCATGGAGCGAAGTTCTTTGTTATTCATCTCGTATCATCGGCTGAATTAGCCGAACTTCATAAGAGTGTTGGTGGACCGCTTCAGTTTGACGAACTTCCCAATGCCCAGAGAATGAAAGATATGCTTGATGCGAGTAAATTCTCAGATGTGAAAATAGAAGATCATACCGGGCTCTACCTCGCTTCGGCTGTAAATATCAAAGAGTAAGTTTCTATTTTATAGATATAGAAAAACGGTCGGGTTTAACACCCAGCCGTTTTTTTGGAGGTAAGACTAATATTTTCAATTAGTTGTCAGATGATTATATCGTCTCCGAAGAGAGCACTTCACCCTGAAGTGAAATAACTGTCACTTTGAGTGGAACGCCTGAACCTGATTTTTCTTTGGCCATTTTTGCAGCCTGTCCGAG